>NZ_DASZJJ010000249.1:0-10981 GCF_035948235.1 Paraburkholderia sp.
CCACCAGGTGGTCGATCAGCGCCGCCATCGTCTGATCGAACTGATCGACTAACTGGCCCGCGACGGAGTTGTCGAGCTGATGCTCGCTCCATGTCCACGTCAACGTCAGTTTCTCGCCTGCGATCAGGCCGTTGATGTCGAGCACGCGATCCGCATCGCCATCGTTTGCCGCCGTCGAGCGCCCCGCCGACTCTTTCGCGAAACCAAACCGGCTGTGCGCGCCGAAGGTCTGATCGAAGCGGCCCAGATAGTTGAAGCTGATTTCGGGCTGCGGCAAGGCGGCGAGCGCTGCGCGGCTCGCCTCGTCCGCGTTGCGCGCCAGCAGGCCGAAGTGCAGCCCTTTGGCCGGCACCGCGCGCAGCCGCTCGCGCACGCCCAGCAGCGCCTGCGCCGGGTCGTCGATGACCGGCAGCACGACGGGATACTGCGTCGTGAACCAGCCGAGCGTCGCGCTCAGATCCACGCCGTCGATCACGTCCTCGCGGCCGTGGCCTTCGAGTTCGACCAGCACGTCGCGCGCATTCGTCAGGCGTCCGACCGCCGACGACAAGGCGCTGAGCAACACTTCGTCGATACGCATGCGATACGCGCGCGGCGCATGTTCGAGCAACGCCGCCGTGCGCGTGGCGTCCAGCGTCCAGACGCGCTTGCCACGCGGCGCGGCTTTTACGCCGTCCGTGGCTCCGATGGTTTCGGCGCGCAGGCTGCGAAGCGGCGTCGCGGCGCGCACGTCGAGCCTGCTCTGCCACCACGACAGTTCGGCCAGCCGCTCGGGCCGTCCCGCGTACTCGTCGAGCTTGCTCGCCCACGCGCTCCACGGCGTCGAGCGCGCGGCCAGCGTTGGCGTCTCGCCGCGTTCGGCCTGCTCGTAGGCGAGTTGCAGATCGGCCAGCAGCACGCGCCACGACACGCCATCGACCGCCAGATGGTGAATCACGATCAGTACGCGCCGCGCTTCTCCTGCCTCGATCACGCCTACGCGCCAGAGCGGCCCCGTCTGCAAGTCGAGACTCGTCTGCAGGGCATCGCACGCCGCTTCCATGCCGTCGAGCGATGGCACGCTCACGCGTTGCAGTACCGGCGTGGCCGACGCTTCATTCATCGCCGATACGTGCTGTGTCCAGCCCTGCGCCGAACGCGTGAAGCGCAGCCGCAACGCATCGTGACGCGCCGCCAGCGCCTGCACCGCGCGTTCGAGCGCAACCACATCGAGCGCGCCCTCGACGGTCAGCAGCACCGACTGATTCCAATGCGATTCGCCGTGGGGATAACGCTCGAAGAACCAGCGCTGGATTGGGGTGAGCGGCAGCGGGCCATTCCGGTCGTCCGTATCGGCGGCGTTATCTGCGCTCGCGGCGCAGGCGGCGAGGCGCGCCACCGTCGGATGCTCGAACACCTGGCGCGGCGTGAGCACGAGGCCCGCTTCGCGCGCTCGCGCGATGATCTGCAGGCTCTGGATCGAATCGCCGCCCACTTCGAAGAAGTTGTCCGTTACGCCGATATCGTCGCGGCCTAGTGCGGTTTGCCAGATCGCAAGGAGCGTTGCTTCGGTTGCGTTGGTGGCGGCGATGCGCTCGCCTGTGGTCTCTTCAGGTTGCGGCAGCGCCTTGCGGTCGAGCTTGCCGTTTGGCATCACTGGCAGTTTGTCGAGGATCGTCAGGCTCGACGGGACCATGTAGGCCGGAAGTTTGCGTTCGAGTTCGCGTTGAAGCACGGCGATATCAAACGCGCCCGCGACGTAACCGGCGAGGCGCTGCTTTTCGCCTGCGCCGTGCACAATCACCGCCGCTTCGCGAACGCCCGCGCAGTGACGCAGCACCGCTTCGATTTCGCCCAGTTCGATGCGCTGACCGCGTAGTTTTACCTGCTGGTCGAGACGGCCCAGGAATTCGACCGTGCCGTCCACGCGCATGCGGCAAAGATCGCCGCTGCGGTATTGACGCGAACCGGGCGCGCCGAATGGATCGGGCACGAAGCGCTCCGCAGTCAGTGCCGCGCGTCCCAGATAGCCACGCGACACCGTCGGGCCGCCGATGCACAACTCACCGAGACCGCCCGCCGGAGCCTCATCGCCAAACGCATCGATCACACGCGCGCTGCGTCCCGGATACGGTTTGCCGATAGGCACCGTGACCTGCTTCGTATCATCGACGGTCGTTTCGCGATAAAGCGCCGCGACGGTTGTTTCGGTCGGGCCATAGAGATTGTCGAGGCGGATATCCGCAAACGGGCTTTCCTTCCAGTGCCGCAACGCGTCGCCAGGCAAAGCTTCGCCACCTACTGTCACCTGACGCAGCGACAGCGACTCACGCGCAGGCGCGTGACGTTGCCACTGCTGCCACAGTGCCGTCGGGATACGCGCAAACGTGACGCGACGCTCGCTCAGACGTTCGCTCAGGCTTTGCAGGTCCCACGGCTGCACGCCGCGCATTTCCACCGTTGCGCCTACGCGCAGCGCGGGAAGGATTTCGTGCAGCGCGACGTCGAAATTGATCGTCGAGGAATGCAGGACCGTGTCCTGCGCGCTGATCCGGTAAGTGGCCTGAAAATCTTCCAGGTGCGTCCACAGCGAATCATGACTCACCGCGACGCCCTTCGGTCGCCCCGTTGAACCAGACGTGTACAGCACGTAGGCAAGCTGTTCCGGATGGAACGTGACAGAAGGCGCAGCGCCAGAAAAATCACGCGCTACCTCCACATCCACAACTTCACAACCGCGCAGCACATCGGCCAGACGCTGCGCGCTGCGTGCATCGGCGACTACGCGCGTGATGCCAGCATCTTCGATCATCTGCTCAAGACGAGCCTGCGGATACTCGGGGTCCAGCGGCACAAACGCACCACCCGACCGAATCACGCCAATCAGCGCCGCGATCATCCCCACGCCGCGCTCCACGCACAACCCAACGCGCGTTTCCGCCCGCACACCACGCGCCACCAGTTGCGCAGCCAGCGCACCCGACCAGCGCTCCAGTTCTGCATACGTCAACAATTGCGCCTCACACCGCAGCGCCACCGCATCAGGCGAGCGGCGCGCCTGTTCCACCAGCGAACCAGCCAGCGAGCCAAACTGATAAACACGCGCCTCCTGAACCCGCGCGCCATCCGGCAGCATCAGCTCGCCCACTCGCCGCGTCTCATCCTCAGTGAGCTGCACAAGAATCGCCTCGTACTGCGAAGCGATTCTGCGAACCGTCGCCTCATCAAACACGTCCGCCGCGAAATTGAACGACAGCTTGAGCGCGCGCCCTTCATCGACCACGTTGAGCACCAGATCGAAACGCGCCGTCTCAGTGCTGCCCGTCTCCGGCTCCACAACGAGTCCAGGCAACGTCACCGCCGCCTCGCCGCTCCCCTGCTCCAGATTGAACATCACCTGAAACAGCGGCGAGCGGCCCAGATCGCGCTCGATCTTCAGCGCATCGAGAATCTTGCCGAACGGCGCATCCTGATGCGCCTGCGCCTCCAGCACGCGCGCGTGCAGCGCCGCGAGCAGCTGCTCGAACGGCATCGCGCCGTCCACTTGCGCCTCGATCACGAGCGTGTTGACGAAGTAGCCGACCAGCGCCTCCGTCTCGCGCCGCGCGCGCCCCGCCGACGGCACGCCGATGCGGATCGCCGTCTGCCCGCCATAGCGATGCAGCAACGCCGCCCACGCGCCCAGCAGCACCGTGAACAGCGTCGTGCGGCGCGTGCGCGCAAGCTGGCGCAGCCGCGCGGCCAGTGTCTCGCCGATCTCGATGCGGCGGCGGCCGCCTTCGATACTGCGCGCAGGCGTGCGCGGCCGGTCGAGCGGCAGTTCGAGTTCGGGTTGCGCTGCGCCAAGCCGGTCGAGCCAGAACGCAAGGTCGGCGGCCTGAGTTGCATCCTGCCATTCGGCCTGCCAGGCCGTCACATCGCCAAAATGCAGCGCGAGCGGCGGCAACGCGCGCGCGGGATCGTCGCCACCCAGCGCCGCGCGATACAACGCGACCAGTTCGCGCACCAGCAGCGCCTGCGACCAGCCATCGGAGACGATGTGATGCGTCGAGATCAACAGCGTCCAGCGGTCGGCCGCGAGGCGCACGAGATCGGCGCGCAACAGCGGCCCCGCGCCCAGATCGAACGGCACGCGCGCGGCGCGGCGCAACAGTTCCGGCAGCGCCGCGGGATCGTCGAGCGTGTGCTCGCGCCAGCCGTAACTTTCGCCCTCAGGCACCGCATCGGCGATATGCTGCACGGCCACGCCGCGCTCCTCGACAAAGCGCGCGCGCAGCGCGCCATGCCGCCCGATCAAGGCGGCGAACGCCGCGCGCAGCGCGCCAACGTCCAGTTCGCCCGTCAAACGCACCGCGCGCGCGAGGTTGTACGCCGGATTCAGCGGATCGAGCTTCCACAGAAACCACAGCCGCGCCTGCGCAGCCGAAAGCGGATAGCGGCCCGCGCTTTCGCATTCCTCCTCGCCTGCGTTTTCGGCGCGCGCGAGCGGCACGATCGGCAGGCGCGTGGGGTCGATGCCCTGCTCGCGCACCTTCGCGCGCAATGCGCCACGTCGTGCGGGCGGCAAAGCCGCGTACTTGAGCGCCATCGCCCGCGCAACGTCCGCGCCGTTGTGCTGCGCGGTCGCGTTTTTCGGTTGATCGGCGGGGCGATCTTCAGTCGTAGTCAACATATTTTGTTCGGAACCAGATTCGGCACTTCGCCAGAAAACAGCCGTCCGGTGCGCCAGGCATCCGGACGGCCTCACCTCAATCGAGCGCGTTGAAAAGATCGTCGAGTGCTTGCAGGTCGCTGTCCGCTTCGCCTGCTTCATCGCTTGCGGGCAAGTCGAGCGCCGCCGCCAGCGCCGCGGGCGTGGCGTGCTCGAACAGCAGCGCGAGTTCGAGCTTGCGGCCCAGGTGTTGCGCCAGACGCGTGTTCACCCGTACCGCCGCCAGCGAGTGGCCGCCCAGCGCAAAGAAGTCGTCGTGCGCGCCCACGCGCGCGACGCCCAGCACCTCGCCAAACACCTGCGCAATCGTCGCTTCCAGTCCTGCGGCAGGCTCGGTCCAGGCGCTCTCACGCGAGTACCCTAGCTCGATCTGCGCCAGCTTCTTGCGGTCGAGCTTGCCGTTCGCGGTGCGCGGCAGCGCGTCCACGCCGTGCAGCGACGCGGGGATCATGTACACGGGCAACCGCGCGCCCAGCGCCTGACGCCAGTCCACCGGCAGCGCGCCCACCACATAGCCGACGAGCCGCGCATCGGCACTCCCTGGTGTGGCGGGCAGCAGCGCCACCGCCGCGTCGAGCACACCCGCACAGGCACGTAACGCCTGCTCGATCTCGCCCAGTTCGATCCGGTAGCCGCGCAGCTTGACCTGCTGGTCGATACGGCCCAGGCACTCGAACGCCCCATCGGCACGCTCGCGCGCGAGATCGCCAGTGCGGTACATGCGCGCGCCGGGCGCGCCGTCGGGATCGGGCACGAAGCGCTCGGCGGTCAGGCCCGGGCGGCCCAGATAGCCGCGCGCAAGATTCTCCCCGCCGATGCACAGCTCGCCGATCCCACCCATCGGCGTCCATTGGCCGCTCGCATCGATCACGCGCAGCGCGTTGGCGTGCAGCGCGTGGCCGATGGTGAGCGGGCGATCCGCCGTCAAGTGCGCGCGGCTCGACCAGATGGTCGTTTCGGTTGGCCCGTAGAGATTCCACAGATCCACGCCCAGACCGAGCAGTTGCGCACACAGATCCGGCGGCAGCGCCTCGCCGCCCGCGATGCCGGTGAGCTTGCGTGCGCCCGGCACGCCGCGCCAGCCCGCCTCCAGCAGCAGGCGCCAGCCGCTCGGCGTGGCCTGCAGCAGCGTCGCGCCGCTCGTATCGATCAGATGCGCGAGCGCTTCGCCATCGGCGGCCACGCGCGCGTCGGCCAGTTCGAGCGTTGCGCCCGTCATCAGCGGCAGGCAGAACTCCAGCAGCGAGATGTCGAACGACGCCGTGGTGACCGACAGCAGCACGTCATCCGCGCCGATGCCAGGCGCTTCGCGCACGCTGCACAGGAAGCGGTCGAGCGCGCCATGCGACACGGCCACGCCCTTGGGCCGCCCGGTCGAACCGGACGTGTAGATCACGTAGGCGAGTTGCGCTTCATGCACGGCGCGCGCCTCGGGAAGCGCCTCGGCGTTGAGCAGGTCGTCGGGCGAACCTGCGTCGATTACCGTGCATGCGTCGAGTCCGCCGCCCAGCCGCGCGATGCCTTGCGCGTCGGTGACGATGCGCGTGATGCCCGCGTCGTCGAGCATGTAGCGCAGACGCTCGACCGGAAACTCCGGATCGAGCGGCACATAGGCCGCCCCGCTGCGCATCACGCCGAGCATGCCGGCGATCAGCGCGGGCGCACGCGCGAGGCACACGGCCACGCGCTCCTCGCGCGTCACGCCGCTTGCGCGCAGTTTCGCGTCGATGGCGGCGCTCCAGCGCGCAAGCGACGCGAAATCCACCGACACACCGTTGTGGCGCAGCGCCACGCGCGTCGGGGTGCGCGCGGCCTGCTGCTCGAAACGCGCGTAGAGAGGCTGGAAGCCGGCGTCATGCGACGGACCCGGCAGCGGCGCTGCCGCGCGCACGCTCAGTTCGCCCACACGGCGCGCCACATGCGTGATTTGCGCGGCATCGGCGAGCTGTTCGAGCACCGCGTGGTATTGCGCCTGTAGCGCCTGCACCTGCGCGCGTTCGAGGCGGCGGCTGTCCCAGCCCCACTGCAGCTCGATTTGCCTCGTCGGCAGCACGGTCAGCGTGAGCAGATAATGCGTGCGCTCGACCGTTTCGATGCGCTCGACGCGCAGCGCCGCCGGTTCGCGGCTTGAACCCGAAGCCAGCGGATAGTTCTCGAACACGATCAGGCTGTCGAACAGCGCATCGCCGCTGCGGCCCGACCACTGCTGCAGCGAGGTGAGCGGCGTGTGCTCGACATCGCGCAGCGCGACGTTGGACGCCTGCAGCGCGCCGAGCCAGTCGTCCACGCGCGCCGCGCCCGGCACGGCAGTCACGACCGGCAGGCTGTTGATGAACAGGCCGATCATGTTGTCCGCGCCCGGCAGCGAGGCCGGACGCCCCGACACCGTCACGCCGAACGCAACCGATGCCTTGCCGCTCAGGCGCGCCAGCACGACCGCCCACGCGCCCTGCATCAGCGTATTGAGCGTGACGCGATAGTGCTGCGCGGCGCGGCGCAAACGCGCGTCCAGCGCGGCGTCGAGCGTATGCGCGAGCTTTTGCGGCACGAGCGATGCGGCCTCGCGCGGCGCGGCCAGACTGCCGGTGAGCGTGCCCGCGTCGGCGCCCGCGTCCAGACGTTCTTGCCACCAGTCGCGCGCATCGGGCTGCTTCGCAAGCCATTCGATATAGCGTCGATACGGCTGCGCAGGCGCTCTCGCTTCTACGTCGTCGTGTGCGTAATCGTCGAATACTTCGGAGAGCAAACGAGCGCCGCTCCAGCCATCGGTGAGCACGTGATGATGCGTGCGCACCAGATCGAACGCGCCATCCGGGCGGCGGAACACGTTCACGCGCATGAGCGGCGCGCGCGACGGATCGACGCCCTGGGCGAGATCGGCGGCGCGCCAGCTCGCCAGACGCGCGTCGTAGTCGACAACATCGCGCCAGTCGTGCACCGCGAACGGCAGCACCGCATCGCGGTCGACGATCTGCAGCGCGGTGCCGCCGTGACGCCACTCGAAGCGCGTGCGCAGCACGTCGTGACGCGCCAGCGCCGCCTGCCAGACCGCGCGCAGGCGCGCTTCGTCCAGTTCGCCGCGCAGCGTGAGCTGGAGCTGGTTGACGTAGACGCCCTGGCCCTGCTGACGCTCGCTGTGATAGAGCAAGCCCTGCTGCAGCGGCGTGGCCGGATAGATATCGGCGACACTGCCGAGCTTGAGATTGAGCGCAGCCAACTGAGCCTGATTCAGTCCCGAGAGCGGGAAATCGGCGGCCGTCGCGCCCGGCTGCGCCGCGACGCAATGCGCGATCAGCGCATGCACGTGGCGCTCGAAACCCTCCACCAGCCGGTCGACCGTGGCGCGATCGAGGCGCGCGGGATCGAAGCGCCAGCGCAGCACGAGGCTCTCAGCCGCGATCAGGCCGTTCAGATCGAGCGCATAGTCGACGCGCGCATCGTCGCTCAGATTGCGGCCCGCGCTCTGCGCGCTGAAGCTAAAGCGCGAGTCAGCGTCGATCGCCTGATCGAAGCGGCCCAGATAGTTGAAACTCACGGCCGGGCGGCGGCGCGGGCGCTCCGCGTCCAGCAGGCCCCAGTGGAAGCCCTTGTGCGGTACGGCGCGCATGCGCTCCTTGACGCCGATAAGCGCGTCGGCGGGCGTGGCGGCGTGCGCGGGCAGCACCACCGGGAAGCGCGTCGTGAACCAGCCCACCGTGCGGCTCAGGTCGATGCCGTCGATCAGATCCTCGCGGCCATGGCCTTCGAGTTCCACGGCCAGCGTGTTCGCGCCGCTCCACTCGCCCACCGCCTGAGCGAGCGCGGCGAGCAGCAATTCGTCGACGCGCGTGCGCCAGGCGCGCGGCGCGATCTGGACGAGTTCGCGTGTGCGCTGCGGGTCCAGCTTCCATTCGACCACGACGCTATCCGCCATGCGCGTGTTCGACGGGGCGCCGAATGCGGCGTCTTCGGGCGCTGCGGTTGGCGATGCCTCCGGCGCGCCCAGCGCCTCGCGCCACCATGCGGCTTCGGCCTGGACGGCGGGCTGCGCGCCGTAGCGATGCAGCGCGTGCGCCCATGTGCTCCACGCGGTCGAAGGCGCAACGGCCGCGATCGTCTCGCCGCGTTCGGCCTGCTCGTAAGCGCCTTGCAGTTCTTCGAGCAGGATGCGCCACGACACGCCATCGACCGCCAGGTGATGGATCGCGACCAGCAGCCAGCTCTGCTCGTCTGCCTCGAAATAGCCGACGCGCCAGATCGGGCCGCGCGCGAGATCGAGCCTCGTCTGGAGCGCGTCGCATGCGGCGCTTAGCGCGTCGGGCGAGGTGAGGGTTTGCTGGTGGATCAGGCCGGTTTCCTGCGCTTGCGCGTCAGCGGCGCTTAGCGTGCGTTGACGCCACACACCATCTTCCTGGGCGAAGCGCAGACGCAGCGCATCATGACGCTCGCGCAGCGCCGCGACAGCCTGTTCGAGCGCGGGCAGGCTCAGACGGCCCCGCACGTCGAGCAGCACCGACTGGTTCCAGTGCGATTCGCCTTGCGGATAGTGCTCGAAAAAGCGCCGCTGGATCGGCGTGAGGTTGAAGGCTTCGGCGTGATCCGCGGTTGCCGTTTGTTCGTCGCCAACGCGTTCCGAGCGCTGCGCGAGCGCGGCCACCGTCGGATGCTCGAACACCTGACGCGGCGTGAGCACGAGGCCCGCTTCGCGCGCACGCGCGATGATCTGCAGGCTCTGGATCGAGTCGCCGCCCACTTCGAAGAAGTTGTCCGTCACGCCGATATCGTCGCGGCCTAGTACGGTTTGCCAGATCGACAGGAGCGTTGCTTCGGTTGCGTTGGTGGCGGCGATGCGCTCGCCTGTGGTCTCTTGTGGCTGCGGCAGCGCCTTGCGGTCGAGCTTGCCGTTTGGCATCACCGGCAGTTTGTCGAGGACCGTCAGGCTCGACGGGACCATGTAGGCCGGAAGTTTGCGTTCGAGTTCGCGTTGAAGCGTTGCGATATCCACCGCGCCCGCGACGTAACCCGCGAGCCGCTGCTTTTCGCCTGCGCCGTGCACGACCACCGCGGCTTCGCGAACGCCCGCGCAGTGACGCAGCACCGCTTCGATTTCGCCCAGTTCGATGCGCTGACCGCGCAGTTTCACCTGCTGGTCGAGACGGCCCAGGAATTCGACCGTGCCGTCCACGCGCATGCGGCAAAGATCGCCGCTGCGGTATTGACGCGAACCGGACGCGCCGAATGGATCAGGCACGAAGCGCTCCGCAGTCAGTGCCGCGCGTCCCAGATAGCCACGCGACACCGTCGGGCCACCAATGCAAAGCTCCCCGAGACCGCCCGCCGGAGCCTCATCGCCAAACGCATCGATCACGCGAGCACTGCGCCCCGGATACGGTTTGCCGATGGGCACGGTGACCTGCTTCGTATCATCGACGGTTGTTTCACGATACAACGCCGCGACGGTGGTTTCGGTCGGACCATAGAGATTGTCGAGACGGATATCCGCAAGCGGGCTTTCTTTCCAGTGCCGCAACGCGTCGCCCGGCAGTGCTTCACCGCCGACCGTCACCTGACGCAGCGAAAGAGACTCACGCGCAGGCGCATGCCGTTGCCACTGCTGCCACAGTGCCGTCGGAATACGCGCGAACGTGACGCGACGCTCGCTCAAACGTTCGCTCAGACTTTGCAGATCCCAAGGCTGCACGCCGCGCATTTCCACCGTTGCGCCTACGCGCAGCGCGGGAAGAATTTCATGCAGCGCTACGTCGAAATTGATCGTCGAGGAATGCAGGACCGTGTCCTGCGCGCTGATCCGGTAAGTGGCCTGAAAATCTTCCAGGTGCGTCCACAGCGAGTCATGACTCACCGCGACGCCTTTCGGTCGGCCAGTGGAACCAGACGTATACAGTACGTAGGCAAGCTGTTCAGGGTGGAACGTGACAGAAGGCGCAGTGCCCGAAAGATCGCGCACCACTTCTACATCCACGATTTCACAACCGCGCAGCACATCCGCCAGGCGCTGCGCGCTGCGCGCATCGGCGACCACGCGCGTGATGCCTGCATCTTCGATCATCTGCTCAAGACGAGCCTGCGGATATTCCGGGTCCAGCGGCACAAACGCGCCGCCCGACCGAATCACGCCAATCAACGCCGCGATCATCCCCACGCCGCGTTCCACGCATAGCCCAACACGCGTTTCCGCCCGCACACCACGCGCCGCCAGTTGCGCAGCCAGCGCACCCGACCAGCGTTCCAGTTCTGCATACGTCAGTGATTGCGCCTCACACCGCAGCGCCACCGCATCAGGCGAGCGCC
>NZ_DASZJJ010000250.1:0-10645 GCF_035948235.1 Paraburkholderia sp.
GCCGGGGGCCGGAGCCCGGCAAGCAGCCCTGTCTGCTTGCAGCCCGGCCAGCTTTATCCTGATCGACAAGACGTCACAAGACCTCGTAGCGCGCAGCGGCCTCCCCCGCCTTCCCTCCTGCGCGCCACGCCTCTCCCCTGCACACTTCCCTACAGCATCTCCAGCGCACGTTTGGCGCGCGGCGGCTTGAAGTACGCGTCGAGTGCCGCGTGATCCTGTGCGCCCAGCACGAGATCGAGCGCCGCACGGTTATCGCGCACATGGTCGATACGCCCGGCCTTCGGAATCGCGCACACACCCGGCTCGCGCAACACCCACGCCAGCGCGACCTGATACACCGAGACGCCATGTGCCGCCGCGATATCGTCGAGCGGCGAGCGCCTGGGCAGTCGCGCATGATCGACCGGGCTATACGCCATCACCGGCACGCCCCGCTGCGCGCTCCACGGCAACAGATCGAATTCGGGCCCGCGCCGCGCCACGTTGTAGAGCACCTGGTTCATCGCGCAGGCCTCACCGCCAGGAATCGCGAAGAGTTCTTCCATGTCTTCGGTGTCGAAGTTGCTCACACCCCAGTAGCGGATCTTGCCCGCGCGCACGAGCGCCTCGAAGCCCGCGACGGTCTCTTCGAGCGGCACGCCGCCGCGCCAGTGCAGCAGATAGAGATCGAGCCGGTCGGTGGAGAGGCGCTTGAGACTCGCCTCGCAGGCGCGCTCCACGCCGCGGCGGCTGGCGTTGTGCGGATAGACCTTGCTGACGAGAAATACTTCCTCGCGCAGCCCGTCGAGCGCTTCGCCCACCAGCGATTCGGTCGCGCCGTCGCCGTACATCTCGGCGGTATCGATGAGCGTCATGCCGAGCGCCACGCCTTCGCGCAACGCGGCGATTTCGTCGGCGCGCCGCGCGGCACGTTCACCCATCTCCCATGTGCCCTGCCCGAGCTTCGCGATGCGCTCGCCGCCGGGCAACGCGATGCTGGCGTTATCGGTCGTCATGTTGTGGTCCTTTGCGTGCAAACTGCGATACGAAGCCTACGAAGCCGCGACGACCCCATAACCGTGAGGCATATCCGGGCGCGCCTTTGCGGCGAAGGTCCAGTGTAGCGTCTCGACTCGCACCACTTCATGCGTCCAGCGATAAGCCGGTCATTTCCGCGCAACGGCCCCTATGTCATAAAATTGCCGTTCGCCTCTCATGCCTGCCTCCCATGAACGAACCCACGGAAGACCGCTGGCACGGCCTGCGCCCGGACCCGGAAAACGACACGCCGCTTTATCTGCAGCTCGCGCGCAAGCTCAGCGATGCGATCCACGATAACCGCTGGGCCGCCGGCGAGGCGCTGCCCTCCGAGCGTGTGCTCGCCGATGCGCTCGGCGTCTCGCGCATCACCGCGCGCAAGGCCATCGCGCTGCTGGTCGAGCAGGGTCTGATTCGTCGCACCCAGGGCGCGGGCAGCTTCATCACGCCGCGCTACGAAGATCCGCTCTCGCGTCTCACGAGCTTTTCGGAGATGCTGCGCCAGCGCGGCTTCACGCCCGCTTCGCGCTGGCTTTCGCGGGAGATCCAGCCCGCGAGCCGC
The DNA here is from genome assembly GCF_035948235.1 of Paraburkholderia sp. GTDB lineage: Bacteria > Pseudomonadota > Gammaproteobacteria > Burkholderiales > Burkholderiaceae > Paraburkholderia. The sequence continues at coordinate 1,580 of NZ_DASZJJ010000250.1, forward strand.
GACGAGGTGATCCAGCTCGGTCTGTCGCCCGCCGCCGCCGTCACGCGCCTGAAGCGCCTGCGTCTGGCCGACGGCATCGTCATGGCAGTCGAGAATTCGACCTTTCCCGCCGCGCTGATTCCCGATCCGAACGCCATCGGCGATTCGCTCTACAGCTTCCTGGAGCAGCGCGGATTGTCGATCGTGCGCGCGTTGCAACACTTCCGCGCGGTCAACGCCAGCGAGGAAATCGCGAAACAGATGAGCATCGCGCCCAATGAAGCGCTGCTGCTCATCACGCGCGTGGGCTATACCGCCGATCAGCGCGCGATCGAGCTGACCGATACCTACTGTCGCAACGACTATTACGACTTCGTCGCGGAACTGCGCAAGTAAGGTTCACCTGCAGCGCAGGCGCGTTTCACAAGTTTCACGCGCCCCACTGCGGCCGGTCGGTGCCGATCGGCACGCATGAACGCGCATAGAACGCGGGCGTGCGCTCGAGCCGCTCGGCGGGCGCCACGGCGCGCACGCGGCCAAACGGCGTAAGCGTCTCTTCGAGGCAATCGGCCACGTCCTGCGCGCTCACTTCGCCGGTCTGCTGACCATCCTCGATCATGCCCATCGTCTGCAGCCAGCGGCCCGTCTGCGCGAGCGACACGCGCACATGCCAGCTGCCGCCCTCCTGCGCGCGCCGCGCCAGTGCCACCATCGTCGCGAACGCCGCGATATAGCCGCTCGCATGGTCGAGCGCCTGGCAAGGCAGCGGACGCGGTGTGTCGAAGCGCGTTGCAGCGCCCGCAGCCGTGCTCTCGCTCCACACAATGCCGCTGGCCGATTGCACGAGGCTGTCGAAACCGCGCCGCTCGCGCCACGGCCCGCGATGCGAATACGCGCAGATCGACACGCAGACGATGCCGGGCCGCTCGCGCGCCAGCACCTCGGGCGCGAAGCCGTGCGCGGCGAGCGCGCCCGGACGATAGCCTTGCAGGAAAACATCGGCGTCGCGGATCAGCGCGTGCAGTTGCTCGCGGCCCGCGGCCTCGCGCAGATCGAGCGTGGCCGAGCGCTTGCCGCGGCCATTGTCGATCACGAGCGGCGCGATGTTGGGCAGATGCGGACCGTTGATGAGCATCACGTCGGCGCCGTGATGCGCGAGCGTGCGCCCCGCCACCGGCCCCGCGATGATGCGCGTGAGATCGACCACACGCACGCCTTCGAGCGGGCGCGCGCCGGGCTTGAGCGCGGGGGCGTCGGCGTCGCCGATCCGTTCGATTTCGAACAGCGGCAGGCTCGCCACCGCGTGGGCCTGTTCGTGCGCGGCCCATTCGCGCGGCGTGCGCACGAGCGCGGCGCACAGGCCGGCCTCGGCCAGCGCCGCATCGAGCGCCGCGCCGTCCCAGTTCGAGCGGATCGCGCGCGCGACCTCATCGCGGCTTTCGCCGCAGCCGAGCACGCGCAGGATGCCATGCAGATGATGGGCAAAGTTCGCGTGCAACTGAATCCAGCGGCCGTCGCGCGTCTCGAAGTAGCCCGTCACCGGATGGCGCAATTCGAACGGCGCGCCGCCATCGACGCTCAGATAGCGTTCGCTGCGAAACGCCGCCAGCGCGCGGCGCACGTCGATCGAGACGCGCTGGTCGGGACCGCCGCGCAGCGCATGCAGGCGCGCGGCCGCCAGCCCCGCCGCTCCGATCGACGCCGCCGCCAGCGTGCCGACGCGAAACACCGAAGGCAAACCGGGATCGTCGCCTTGCACGTCGATCAGATCGAGCGCAGCAGTTGCAGCATCAGTCGCGTTCTGGCCAGCTTGCGGATGGGCCAGCATCCAGAGGTGTTCGAGTGCGTTGCGGGGCGTCATGGCAGCGTCCTGTGGGCTTGGGTGAAGTCCAGTCAGGTTACGGGCAGCGCCCCCACGCGATCAATCTTGACGGAGGTAATCAACCCGCGGGGTGCGTGTTCCATGCCGAACGTGCGGAACGGGCCGAGCGTGCCAGCCGCATGCGCAGCGCCTGCGCAACCCAGCCGAAAACGCCCGTGCTGACGGCATGCCGATGCAAACCCGTCGCCACGCGCGCCGACGCGCCACCAAGCGCCAGCACGAATCGCGCGCCGTCACGCCCCGCGCTCAGGCAGACGCGCGCGCCAGAAAGCAGCGCCATCGACTCGCCCGCGCGCAGCCAGTAGTCGCTCGCGTCGCCGTCGATCGTCAGCCACAGTTCGCCTTCGCTTACGTGTAGTTGCATCGCCTGCGCCAGCCGCCAGGTCTCGGCGGGTTCGCCGTGTTCCAGTTCGAAAATTCGGATTTCGCGCATTGCCAGGCTCCTCGCCATGTCGCTTCGCGGGCGGTTCGTGGTCCTGTTCACCACGTTAAAAAAGCGCCTTGAAGCGTGTTCCGGATGGGAGCATTATTGCCGTCAGTGTCAGGCGGCCCCATGCACAGTTCCGAACAGTTCACCCGGAACTGTGCAGTCAAAAAACCGGACACTTCCGATCAACACCCTCGCTCGCGCTCGCGCAAGACCCGCATGAAACTCGACCTCGACCGCGCCAGCAGCGTGCCGCTCACCGAACAGATCGTCGCCGGCGTGCAGACCTGGATCCGCTCGCGCTCGGCGCATCCGGGCGCGCGGCTGCCGTCGATCCGCCAGCTCGCCGCCGACTACCGCATCAGCCGCTTTCCCGTGATCGAAGCCTACGACCGGCTGGTGTCGCTGGGCTGGCTCGATTCGCGCCAGGGCTCGGGCTTCTACGTGAGCGAATATGCGCGCGCGGGCATGGCGGGCATGGGCACCTGCGACGTCTCGAATGCCGCCGACGAATCGGGCCATCTGCTCGCGCATCTGAACCGCCCCGGCGAGACCCTGCAACTGGACAGCGGCTCGGTTCCGCAGGCCTGGCGCGACGTGGATGCGATTGGCCAGGCGATCCGCCATGTCTCGCGCACCGACCCGTCGAGCCTCATCGACTACGGCTCGCCGCTGGGCGAACCGCTTCTGCGCGAGCATCTGCGCAATCGCCTCGCACCGCTGGGCATCGCCGCCGAGGCCTCGCAGATCCTCATCACGGAAGGCGCGAGCGAGGGCCTCGACCTGCTGATCCGCTACATGCTCAAGCCCGGCGACACGGTGTTCGTCGAAGACCCGGGCTACTACAACCTCTACGGACTCCTGAAGCTGCACGGCCTGCGCCTGGTTGGCGTGCGGCGCAGCGCGAGCGGCCCCGATCTCGAACACCTGCACGCGCTGCTTGCGCAACATCGTCCGCGCGCGTTCTTCGTCAACACGGTGTTCCATAACCCGACCGGCACGACGATTTCACCGCCCGTGGCGTTCCGGCTGCTGCAGCTCGCGCGCGAGCACGGTTTCACCATCGTCGAAGACGATATCTACGCCGATTTCCAGACCGACCCCACCGACCGCCTGGCCGCGCTCGACCAGTTCGAGCATGTGGTGTACGTGAGCGGGCTGTCGAAGACGCTGTCGTCGTCGCTGCGCATCGGCTATGTGGTGGCGAGCCCCGCCATCGTGCGCGACCTCGCCGCGATCAAGGCGCTGACGAGCATCAGCGGCTCGCGCTTCACCCAGGCGGTGGCGGCCACGCTGCTCGAGCGCGGCGCCTATCGCAAATACCTGGAGCGGCTGCGCAGGCGCCTCGCCGAGGCGCTCGGCAGCGCCACGCGCACGCTGGAGGAACACGGCTGGGAAATGTTTGGCGGCCCGGCTGCATCGTCAGGTCCGACGGGGTTGCCGGCCAGTGGCCGCGCCCATCAGCAGACGGGCGGCAAATTCGTCTGGGCGCGTGTGCCGCATATCGACGATTCGACGCGGCTTGTCGCCTGTGGCGAGCCGTTGGGCGTGAGCGCGTCGCCTGGTAGCCACTTCCGCCCGCACGGCGAGCCCAGCCCGTGGCTGCGCATCAACGCCGCGTTCGCGCAGGACCCGCGTGCCCAGGCGTTCTTCGCGGCGGCTGCGCGCCTGCCGCGCTGATGAACGGGCCAGCCGCTTGAGCGCGCGCACGCGCAGGCTTCCCTACAATAACGGCTGTTAGCCCTGCTCGCCGCGCCGCCCCCATGTCCGAACCCAGCACCACGTCCAGCGCTTCGTCCAGCACCCCATCCAGCTTCGCACCCTCGCCCAGATCGCTCTCGGTGATGTTGTGGATCGTCGCGACGGGCTTCTTCATGCAGACGCTCGACTCGACCATCGTCAACACGGCGCTGCCCGCGATGGCGACGAGCCTCGGCGAATTACCGTTGCGCATGCAATCAGTCGTGATCGCCTATTCGCTGACGATGGCGGTCATGATTCCCGTGTCGGGGTGGCTCGCCGACAAGCTCGGCACGCGCCGCGTCTTCATGGGCGCGATCTTCGTCTTCACCGTCGGCTCGCTGCTGTGCGCCAGCGCCCATACGCTGAACCAGCTTGTGCTCTCGCGCATCGCGCAGGGCGTGGGCGGCGCGATGCTGCTGCCGGTCGGGCGCCTGGCCGTGTTGCGCACCTTCCCGGCCGAACGCTATCTGCCCGCGCTCTCGTTCGTCGCGATCCCGGGCCTGATCGGCCCGCTGATCGGCCCGACGCTGGGTGGCTGGCTCGTGCAGATCGCCTCGTGGCACTGGATCTTTCTGATCAACGTGCCGGTGGGCATCGTCGGCTGCATCGCCACCTTCATTTTCATGCCCGACAGCCGCAACCCCGACACGGCGAAATTCGACGTGCCCGGCTATCTGCTGCTCGTGACCGGCATGGTGACGATCTCGTTCGCGCTCGACGGCCATTCCGAGCTGGGCATTCCGCAAGCGGTCGTGCTGGTACTGCTGGTGGTGTCGCTGGCCGCCTTCGTGGCCTACGGCCTGCACGCGCAGCGCTCGCCGACGCCGATCTTCTCGCTCGAACTCTTCAAGATCCACACCTTCAGCGTGGGGTTGCTCGGCAATCTGTTCGCGCGCATCGGCAGCGGCGCGATGCCGTATCTGATTCCGCTGCTGCTGCAGGTGGCGCTGGGCTACACGCCGTTCGAGGCCGGGCTGATGATGCTGCCGGTCGCCGCCGCGGGCATGGGTTCGAAGCGGCTCGTCACGCATCTGATCACGCGCGTGGGCTATCGCCGCGTGCTGGTCGTCAATACCGTGCTGGTCGGTCTGATGATGGCGAGCTTCGCGCTGTCCACGCCGAACGAGCCGCTGTGGCTGCGCATCGTGCAACTGGCCGTATTCGGCGGCGTCAATTCGATGCAGTTCACGGCGATGAATACGCTCACGCTCAAGGACCTGGGCATGGGCGGCGCGAGCAGCGGCAACAGCCTGTTCTCGCTCGTGCAGATGCTGTCGATGAGTCTGGGCGTGACGGTCGCCGGCGCCATGCTCACGGCCTTCACCGGGCTGATCGGCCATATGACGGCCTCGAACGTGATCCCGGCGTTCCACGCGACCTTCGTGTGCGTAGGCGTCATCACGGCAGCCTCCTCGTGGATCTTCGCCCAGCTTTCCGACGACGTGCGCCGCACGGCGAAGAAAACCGACCCATCCGAGCGCGCCTGAGGCAAACGCACCGCAACGGTGCATGGGGCGCGCCGTGCGAGTGCCCGACGAGCTGCCACAAGCACCACGCGCGCTCTCAAAATCCCGCTTGATCCAGCGCGGATCATCCGTTGCGCCTTGTGTCTGAGCGCGCATACTTTTTGCACGCCTGTCCAGTAATGTAAACTTGAGGATCGCGCGCACCGCGTGGGACGCCCCGTCGGGACGTGCCCGCGCCGCCCACAGCGCGCGCCTATCAGGCCTATGAACAGCATGATCGACCTCGATCCCCCCGGCTACCAGTCGCGCCCCATCGCGGGCGAAGAAGGCGCCCGGCGCACCGTGCTCTACGGCGGATACACCGTTTTCAGCGTGTTCCAGCCGGTGTTTTCGGTCGCCCATCGCCGCGCAATCGGCTATCACGCGTCGCTGCGCGCGCACGACGAACAGGGCCAGCAGGTGCCGTCGCAGGAGGTCTTCACCCAGGCAGCGCGCCGCGGCGACCTGCTCGAACTCGGGCGCCTGGCGGAATCGCTGCATCTGGGCAATTTCAACGCCTTCGATTCGCACGACGAATGGCTGTTCCTGAGCCTGCATCCCGCCGCGCTGATGGACACCAGCTACGGCGACGCCCTGCTGGCCGGCATCAAGGCGCTCGGCCTGCCGCCGCAGCGCGTCGTGCTGGAAGTGTCGGAACAGGCGGGCGGCGAGAATTCGCGTTTTGCCGAGATCATCGATTCGCTGCGCAAAGCCGGTTTCGTGATCGCGCTGGATGGCTTTGGCGCGAAGCATTCGAACATCGACCGCGTCTGGCAGCTACGCCCCGATATCGTCACGCTCGACCGCAGCCTGCTCGCGCAGGCGAGCCGCCACGCGCATATCGAGCGCGTGCTGCCGGGACTCGTGTCGATGCTGCACGAGTCCGGCCAGCTGGTGCTGGTGGGCGGTCTATCGACCGAGCGCGACGCGCTGATCGCGCTGGAGAGCGGCGCCGATTTCGTGCAAGGCTCGCACTTCGCGCGCCCCGACGTGCAGCCGGTGCCGCCCGCCGTGGCCGCGAGTCTGATGGACGATCTGTCGGCGCGTCTGCGTGAGCGCGTGAGCGCGCGCGAGCGGGCCCAGTGTTCGCGTCTTGCGCCGTATGTGAGCGCGCTCGAAGCGGCGGCGGCGCAACTGGCCGCGGGCGCGGACATGAGCGACGCCACCTTGCCGCTGCTCGGCCTAGCCGATACGGCGCGCAGCTTCCTGCTGGACGCCTCGGGCCGCCAGATCGGCGACAACGTGCTGCCGGACGGACGCACCTCGCAGCGCGCCAAGCGCTTCAGACCGCTGCTGCATTCGGAAGGCGCAAGCTGGGAGCGCCGCCCCTACTTCATCGGCGCGATGAAGTCGCCTGGCAACGTGCAGTTCACGCCGCCTTATCTGTCGATCAACGAGGCGCACCTGTGCGTGACAGCCTCGATCGCCGCGCAGACGGCGCACGGCCTGCAGGTGCTGTGCGTCGACATCAACTGGGAAGCCGCGCAACGCGGCTAGGCAATCACCGCGAGCGCGGAGTCAAACGACATCGACACATACGCGGCGCCGCTGCGGGCGCCGTTCTGTGTCGAGTACCGCGCGAGCAGCGCACGCACCGCCGCCCCGCCAAAGACGCGATTCGCGCCCTGCACGACGCCCCCGGCGCCCCCTGCAGCCACGCAGATCACGGGCATCGCGCCCAACCCGTCGTCGGATTCGCTTACGTGCAGCCAGGCGGCCAGTTCGCCATCCCCGGCCACCAGCGCGATGCCCGGCTCGTTGTCGAGCGCGAGCATTTCAACGCGCAGCGCGGCGCGCGGCTGATGCGACGCGCTAGCCGTCGCCAGCGCAGTCGCCGTCACACCCAGCAGATCCATCAGGCCGATCCGGTCCTGCGCGTGCAGCACATCGCGCAGACGCTCGACCGTGCGCGCGTGCTGCGCCGCATCGGCGGCGTCGGTGCGTACTGACTGCGGCGAGGCTTCACGCGCGAGCCTCATACGCGAGCGATGCACGATCTGGCGACAATGCACCAGCGTGCAGCCGGTAAGCGCGGCGATCTCCGCGTAGTCGCACTCGAAGGCCTCGCGCAGCACAAAAACGGCCTGCTCCAGCGGCCCGAGCCGATCCAGCAGCATCAGGAGCGCTTCGGAAAGATGTGCGGCGCGCAGGCCCGTTTCCTCGGCCGACGGCGCGCAGCCGTCGAGCCAGGACGCATCGCCCGCCAGACCCGCCTCCATCGCGCTGTCGCGGCGCAGCTTGCGCAGCCGGTCGATCGCCAGACGCACCGTGACCGTGGCGAGCCACGCCTGGGGCGTGCGCACCGCCGCGGCGTCGGCATCGCGCCATCGAAACCAGGCGTCCTGCACGACGTCTTCGGCCTCGGCGCGGCTGCCGAGCACGCGCCCGGCCAGCGCCAGCAGGCGCGCGCGCTCCAGGTCGAAAGTGGCCGCGCGGCGCACTTCGTCCCATTCGAGTGCTTGCGGCGCATTCACTTCATCGCGTATTTGATCGATCACCGTCATTCGCGTCGCTCCTTCGCCGGGCGCACGGCAAGCGCGCCCTGTTTTCGCGGACGGCCCGCGCCGTCCTTTCCCTCATGACGTCCGGCACGCCGCCGATGTGACAGCCGCGCGCAAAAATATTTCCGTCACGCGTGGGACTCGCGAGGCGTCTTGCAGGCAGTGGCGCGCCCCGCCGCGCCGCTCTTCAAAACCACCGCAACCAGAGGCCTCAAATGCACGCCAACGTCCAGCATCATGCAGCAATCGCGCCACACGCGCTCAACCTCGTACCGACCGTCATCGAGACCTCGGGGCGAGGCGAACGCGCCTACGACATCTACTCGCGCCTGCTGCGCGAACGCATCGTGTTCCTGGTCGGGCCGGTGACGGAGCAAACCGCGAGCGTGGTCGTCGCGCAACTGCTGTTTCTGGAAGCCGAAAATCCGGAGAAAGACATCAGCCTTTACATCAACTCGCCGGGCGGCTCGGTCTACGACGGCATGGCGATCCACGACACCATGCAGTTCGTGAAGCCCGATGTCTCCACGCTGTGCACGGGCTTTGCGGCCAGCATGGGTTCGTTTCTGCTGGCCGCCGGGGCGCGCGGCAAACGCTTCGCACTGCCGAACGCCCGCATCATGATCCACCAGCCTTCGGGCGGCAGCCAGGGCACGGCCTCCGATGTCGAAGTGCAGGCGCGCGAGGTGCTGTATCAGCGCGAGCGGCTCAACGCGATGCTGGCCGCCCACACGGGGCGCGACCTCGAACAGATCGTGCGCGACACCGATCGCGACCACTTCATGTCGTCCGATGCGGCGGCGGAATACGGTTTGATCGACCGGGTGCTGCACACGCGCGACGAGCAAACGCCGCGCTAGCAGCCCGGGTCACACGAGGCGCACCGCCAGCCACGCCGCCAGCACGCCCTTGTATTCGGCGACCAGCAGCTTGCGCTCCCTGGGTTTCGCGGCGGCATAAAGCGGGTTGAGGCTTTTCACGACCTGCAGCATGACTTCCACGATGCGGTAGGCCTCGTCGGCGGACAGC
>NZ_DASZJJ010000251.1:0-2526 GCF_035948235.1 Paraburkholderia sp.
GTCGATTGTCGTGCAGCTTTCTGCTGCTTGCTTGTTATAGGCGCGGTCGATTCGATCGACTCTGGCTGCCGCGCGCCTTAAGCGCTGCGGCGAACCACAATTTAGCCTGGGCGGGGCGCGAGCGCAAAGGATTTAGCGGCCCGGCGCGGCGTGCGCGCCACGCCTGCCCGCATGGCGCTGCGGCCGCCATTCTCATGTAACATCGGCAGGCAGCGATTGCCGGGCGCCATCGAACGATCCACCGCAGAGCGATCCATCGCCGTACGAACCGAACCTCCCGAGGCCCCCCACTCCCCGATGAAGTCCCCTTCCGGCCGCAAACCTCCCCCGCGTCTCGTCGCACGCTTCGTGGCGATTTCGTGGCGCGACCTGGCTGTCTCGTTCGGCCCCATCCTGCTGGTGAGCGTGGCGGCCATCTGGCTCGCCGTGCGGCTGATCCAGCCCGCGCCGCCCAGCACGCTGACGATGAGCGCCGGCCCCAAGGGCAGCACTTTCTGGAACGCCGCGCAGAAGTACAAGACGATCCTTGCGCGCAACAACATCACGCTCAACGTGCTCGAATCGGAAGGCTCGGCGCAGAATCTCGCGCGCCTGTCCGACCCGTCTTCGCATGTCGATGTCGCCTTCGTGCAGGACGGTCTGGCGAACAAGGTGCCCGAGGGGCTCGTGTCGCTGGGCAGCGTGGCCTACGTGCCGCTCGCGGTGTTCTATCACGGGCCGCCCGTCACGCGTCTGTCGCAGTTCGAAGGCGAGCGTCTGGCCATCGGCGCGGAAGGCAGCGGCACACGCGAACTCGCGCTTGCGCTGCTCAAGGCCAATGGCATCGAACCCGGCGGCAAGACACAACTGCTGCCGCTGTCCGGCGACGACGCCGCGCACGCGCTCGTGGAAGGCAAAATCGACGTGGCGTTTCTCGCCGGCGATTCCGCGCAGCCGCCGGTCATGGGGCGCCTGATGCGCATGCCGGGCGTGCGCTTTTTCGACTTCGCCCAGGCCGACGCCTATGCGCGCCGCTTCCCCTATCTCACGGCGATCACGATCCCGATGGGCGCATTCGACTTCGGGCGCAACCTGCCCGCCGCGCCCCTGCATTTCATCGCGCCAACAGCCGAACTGGTCGCGCGCGATTCGCTCCACCCGGCGCTCTCCGACCTGCTTGTCGACGCCGCCAAGGAAGTCCACGGACGCTCGACGCTGCTGCAGCGCGCGGGCGAATTCCCCGCGCCGCGCGCGCAGGATTTCCCGATCAGCGACGATGCCGCGCGTTACTACAAGTCGGGCAAGAGCTTCCTCTACCGTCTGCTGCCATTCTGGCTCGCGAGTCTGGCCGACCGGCTGCTCGTCGTGCTGGTGCCGATCATCGTCGTGCTGATCCCGGGGCTGCGTCTCGTGCCTGGGCTCTACGCGTGGCGGGTAAAATCGCGCATCTATCGCTGGTACGGTTCGCTCATTGCGCTGGAGCGCGCCGCGCTCGCCGACAATACGCCGGAAGAGCGGCGCGCGCTCATGCGCCAGCTCGACAAGATCGAGGAGTCGGTGAACGGCATGAAGATGCCGCTCGCCTATGCGGGACAGTTTTACGTGCTGCGCGAGCATATCGGTTTCGTGCGCGAACGGCTGCTGGCCGTGCGCGAAAAGCTCGAAGCGACGCGCGGCGAAGCGCCTGCGGGCGCCGAAGACAAACTGGACGAAGCCGCAGACAAGGACGGCGCCCCGGACGGCGGCATTTAGGCAGGACAAATGCTCTGGGGCGGCAGTGCGGAAAGTCCCGAGGTAAAAAGGCAGCACGCAGGACTGGATACGATCAATACTCGAACGACGGGCCGCCGGTGCGGTCCGCATGAAGCCCATTTCGGAGGAACAGCATGATCCGCGGCATCGACGCCAACCAGCCGGCCTGGTTCTACGACTTCGTGTCGCCGTTCTCGTACCTGCTGCTGGAGCAGTACGACAAGTGGCCGGGCTTCGACTTCGTGCCGACGCCGGTCCTGCTTAGCGACCTCTACCGTCATTGGGGCACGCCGTACGGCGGCGCGATCCCCGCCAAGCGCATCTTCACCTATCGCCACGCGCTGTTTCGCGCGGAACAGCTCGGCATTCCGCTGAAGATGCCGCCTGCGCATCCGTTCGACTCGGTCAAGCCGATGCTGCTGGCGATCGCCGCGGGCGGCGAATTCGCCTGCGTGCGCGAGATCTTCCGCTTCATCTGGCGCGAAGGCCGCGACCCGTCGACTGACGAAGGCTTCGAGCAGTTGTGCGAGCGCGTGGGCATCGCGCACGGCGAGGCGCTGATCGAAGAGGAAGCCGTGCGCGCGCAACTGCGCCGCTTCACCAACGACGCGATCTCGATGGGGGTGTTCGGCGTGCCGACCTTCTGGATGAACAAACAGCTCTTCTGGGGCGAGGACGCGCTGCCGATGGTGCTCTACGTGGCGCGCTCGCCGAACTGGCTCGATTCGCGCGAGGTCAAGCGCATCAGCACGCTGCCTTCGGGGCTGGCCAAGCCGGAAACGGCTTGAATCCAGC
>NZ_DASZJJ010000252.1:0-6933 GCF_035948235.1 Paraburkholderia sp.
CGGTGCGCGGGGGCGCCAAATCAGCGGACATGGGGAAAACGCGGATGGATAACGGCGGGAAAGGCGTGATTGTCCCATGGAACCGGTTCTTATGCAGACGTTGAAAACGCCATCCGTTGGGCGTATCCGACGGTTTTTTCGCTCGCAGAGGCTATGCCTGGCACGCAACTGGCGTCGCAACAGGCGGACATCCGCATGCGCGGAAATAGGCGGAGTTGGACGCGGGTTGGTCGGAATTGATGCTTGGCGCGCATGGACTACGCTCAATGTAAGGAGTGTTGCCTTTTTATGGTGCACGATCCCAGCAATGAAACTGTCCTATTCGAGCTAAATATCGACGATGACGCGCAAATCGGCCATTGCGCTATAAGCGCCGCACCACGGCGAAGCGCCGATTTATCGCCGCGACGATATATCCCACATGTACTTGCTGCTATGGGATCTCAATATTGGCGGTGATAGTTTTCGAACCGTCCACTGAAAGAATGCGCGGCGCGCGCCGGGAACCCCGCGATCCTCCGCAAGATTTTCGCCGCACGCCGCAGAAACACGACGAGACAGACATCATGAGTGAGCCGATCCGCTTCTATCACCGCAACGCGATTCGCGAAGTCAGCGACGCGGGCGTCACCCGCAGCGTTCTCCAGTATCTGCGCGAAGACGCGCGCTGCACCGGCACCAAGGAGGGCTGTGCCGAAGGCGACTGCGGCGCATGCACGGTCGTGGTCGGCGAGCGCAATGCCGAAGGCGGCGTGAGCTTCAAGGCCGTCAACGCCTGCATCCAGTTCCTGCCCACGCTCGACGGCAAGGCCCTCTTCACCGTCGAAGACCTGCGCCAGCCCGACGGTTCGCTGCATCCCGTGCAGCAGGCGATGGTCGACTGTCACGGCTCGCAGTGCGGCTTCTGCACGCCCGGCTTCGTGATGTCGATGTGGGCGCTTTACGAAAAGCATGGCCATGAACACGGCGCCGCTCAATGTGGCGCGGGTGGTGCAGGTGCTGCAGGTGGCGCAGGCGGCGGCTGTGCGGGCAAGAGCGCTTGCAGCACGCCCTCGCGCGACGACATCGCCAACGCGCTGACCGGCAATCTGTGCCGCTGCACCGGCTATCGGCCGATCCTCGACGCCGCCGAGCAGATGTTCAAGCTCGACGGCCCGAAAGCGCCCATCGACGTGAAGGCGCTCAGCGAAACGCTCGCAACGATCGAGCGCAAGGACACCTTCCACTACGAGCACAAGGGCCAGCAGTTCGACGCGCCGCGCACCGTGGAAGCGCTCGCCGCCATCAAGGAAGCGCGCCCGAACACGCGCATTCTCGCGGGCAGCACCGACATCGGCCTGTGGGTCACCAAGCAGATGCGCGAACTGGGCAACATCGTTTATGTCGGCCAGGTCGATGCGATGCGTGAAATCCAGGTGAGCGATACGTTCATCGAAATCGGCGCGGGTGTCACGGTCGAGCGCGCCTACGCGGAACTCGCGAAGCACTATCCAGAACTGGAAGAGATGTGGCTGCGCTTCGCCTCGCTGCCGATCCGCAACGCGGGCACGATTGGCGGCAACGTCGCCAACGGCTCGCCGATCGGCGACTCGATGCCGGGCCTGATCGCGCTGGGTGCGCGCGTGGTCGTGCGCGGCGGCGATGTGGAGCGTGAGATGCCGCTCGAAGACCTCTATCTGGCGTATCAGAAGAAGGACATGGCCGAGCACGAGTTCGTGCTGGCGCTGAAAGTGCCGACCCGCACCGGCGCGCGCGCGAACCTCAAGTTCCGCACCTACAAGGTGTCCAAGCGCTTCGACTCGGATATTTCGGCCGTGTGCGCCGCGTTCGCCTTTATCGCCGATGGCGAGATCGTGCGCGAGCCGCGCATCGCCTTCGGCGGCATGGCCGCCACCCCGAAGCGCGCCACCCACACCGAAGCCGTGCTGGCCGACGCGCAATGGCATGAAGCCACCGCGCAGGCCGCGATGATCGCGATGGGCAACGACTACGCGCCGCTTTCGGATATGCGCGCAACCAGCGACTATCGACTCGAAGCCGCGAAGAACACGCTGTACCGTTTCTGGCTGGAAACGCGCCCGCACGATCCGCTTGCGCCGCAGGCGATCAATGTGCGCGCCGTGGCAGCGGAAACTGCCTGAGAACCCAGGAAACGGAAGCAGTCAGCAAGAGATACGGAGAACTAAACCATGAACCAGCAAGCCGAACCGTTCCTGGAAGAAGCCAAAGCGCGTGAGCCGTTCGCACAGGTACACGTCTCGCGCCCGCATGAATCCGCGCATCTGCATGTGAGCGGACGCGCCACCTATACCGACGACATCCCGACCGTGGCCGGCACGCTGCACGCCGCGCTCGGGCTTTCGCAAAAGCCGCATGCGCGCATCGTCTCGATGAATCTGGCGAAAGTGCGCGCGACGCCAGGCGTCGTGGCCGTGCTGACCGCCGAGGACATTCCCGGCGTGAACGACTGCGGCCCGATCATCCACGACGACCCCGTGCTCGCCGACGGCATCGTGCAATTCGTGGGTCAACCGATGTTTATCGTCGTGGCGACTTCGCACGATACGGCGCGCCTGGCCGCGCGCCGCGCCGAAGTGCAATACGAAGAGCTGCCGCCGATCCTCACGGCGCAGCAGGCGCGCGCCGCGAATCAATCGGTGTTGCCGCCGATGAAGCTCGCGCGCGGCGAAGCCTCCACGCGCGCCGCGCGCGCTGCGCATCGGCATGAAGGCGAGATGCTGCTGGGCGGCCAGGAGCAGTTCTATCTGGAAGGGCAGATCGCCTACGCGGTGCCGAAGGACGACGACGGCATGCACGTCTGGTGCTCGACGCAGCACCCGAGCGAAATGCAGCATCTGGTTGCGCACGTGCTGGGCGTGGCTTCGCACAACGTGCTGGTGGAATGCCGGCGCATGGGCGGCGGCTTCGGCGGCAAGGAATCGCAGTCGGGCATTTTCGCGTGCTGCGCGGCGCTGGCCGCGTGGAAGCTGCTGTGCCCCGTCAAGCTGCGCCCGGACCGCGACGACGACATGATGATCACGGGCAAGCGTCACGACTTCCACTACACGTACGAAGTGGGTTACGACGATCAAGGCACGATCGAAGGCGTGAGCGTCGATATGACCTCGCGCTGCGGCTTCTCGGCGGATCTGTCGGGTCCGGTGATGACGCGTGCCGTTTGCCATTTCGACAACGCCTACTGGCTGCCCGACGTGTCGATCTCGGGTTTCTGCGGCAAGACCAATACGCAGTCGAATACGGCGTTCCGTGGCTTCGGCGGCCCGCAAGGCGCGTTCGCGATCGAATACATCATGGATGATGTGGCGCGCTCGCTCGGTCTCGATCCGCTCGATGTGCGCAAGCGCAATCTGTACGGCAAGACCGAAAACAACGAAACGCCTTACGGCCAGACCATCGAAGACAACGTGATTCACGAGTTGATGGACGAACTCGTGGAGACGAGCGGCTATCGCGCGCGTCGGGCCGCGATCCGCGAATTCAATGCGAAGAACGAAGTGCTCAAGAAGGGCATCGCGATCACGCCTTGCAAGTTCGGCATCGCGTTCAACGTGACGCACTTCAACCAGGCCGGCGCGCTGGTGCATATCTATACCGATGGTTCCGTGCTTGTGAACCACGGCGGCACCGAAATGGGCCAGGGCCTCAACACCAAGGTCGCGCAGGTCGTGGCGCACGAACTGGGCATCGAATTCGGCCGCGTGCGCGTGACTGCCACGGACACCAGCAAGGTCGCCAATACGTCGGCGACGGCGGCTTCGACTGGCAGCGACCTGAACGGCAAGGCCGCCCAGGACGCCGCGCGCCAGTTGCGCGAACGGCTTGCCTCGCTGGCCGCCACGACCTGGGGCAAGGGCCAGGTCAACGCGGCGGATGTGCGCTTCGCCAACGACTGCGCGATTGTCGGCGATGAAGTCGTGCCGTTCGGCACGCTGGTGCAGAAGGCTTATCTCGCCCGCGTGCAACTGTGGTCGGATGGCTTTTACGCCACGCCCAAGCTCTACTGGGATCAGGCAAAGTTGCGCGGCCGGCCGTTCTACTACTACTCGTATGGCGCGGCGGTGTCCGAAGTCGTGATCGACACGCTCACGGGCGAAATGCGCGTGCTGCGCGCCGACGCGCTGCACGACGTGGGCGCGTCGCTCAATCCCGCGCTCGACGTCGGACAGGTGGAAGGCGGCTTTATTCAGGGCATGGGCTGGCTCACCACGGAAGAACTCTGGTGGAAGCCGGACGGCAAGCTGATGACGCATGCGCCGTCCACCTACAAGATCCCGACCGTGAACGACACGCCGCCGGAGTTCAGCGTGAAGCTGTTCAAAAACCGCAACGCCGAAGACAGCATCCATCGTTCGAAGGCCGTGGGCGAACCGCCGCTGCTGCTGCCGTTCTCGGTGTTCTTCGCGATCCGCGACGCGGTGGCGAGCGTGGCCGACTACCGCTTCAATCCGCCGATGAACGCACCCGCCACCGCCGAGGAAATCCTCAAGGGCGTGCGTGCGGTGCGCGAAATGGCGCGCGGTTGAGACTGAAGCAGGCGAGAGAGGAGCGCGAGATGCGTAGTCATCCGAATCATTGCGTGAATGTCGACGACGCGGGCCGCGTCACGATCGGGCGGCGCAGCACGCCAGTGCCGCAGTACGGGCCGATGCACGTCGTGCTGTTCGGCGCGGGGCATGTTGGCCACGCGCTGGTGACGCTGCTCGGCATGCTGCCGTGCGTGGTGCAGTGGGTGGACGAGCGTGACGAGCTGTTCCCCGACGAAGTCCCGGCGAACGTGCAGGTCGAGGCGACCGACACGCCCGCCGCCATCGTCGACGAAGCGCCGCCCGGTGCGTTCTTCATCGTGATGACGCACAACCACGCGCTCGACTTCGAATTGTCGGAGCGCATTATGCGGCGGCGCGATTTCGCGTGGTTTGGCTTGATCGGCTCGCAGACCAAGCGCGTGAAGTTCGAGCGACGTTTGATCGAGCGCGGCGTGGAGGCAGAGCGCATGCACGAGATCACTTGCCCGATTGGCGTGACGGGAATCGTGGACAAGGCACCGTCTTCGATCGCCGTGGCCGTGGCGGCGCAGTTGATGCAGATGCGGGTGGCGGTGCCGGACAACGTGAAGCGCGAGGCCTTCGCGCGGGCGTAATCGAATCGAAAGAGCGAGAAAGGACGCAGTATCGACGCGCAAATGTAGCAAGCGCATCAATTTGCTTTTGGACCTTGCAGCAGCTTCAATAAATTGGGCGGCCAGTGTGCTGCCCAATTTGTTTTGCGCTGCTGCATGACGTTAAAAGAGGTCCAACATGAAAGTCCTGCTCGCAAGCCTTGCGCTCGCGCTCCCCGCGCTTGCCTCTTCCTCTTCCTTCGCCGACGGCGCCACGCCGCTCACGCACGACGAACTCCAGCAACTCATGCCGGGCGCGCAGATACAGATCACCTATGCCGACGGTTCGACGACGCTCTGGAAAGACGCCGACGATGGCAGTGTCGAAGCCGTCTGGACCTCGGGCTTCACCTCGTCGAAGCACTATTCGAGTCCCGGCACCGGCACCTGGAAAATCTCCGACGACGGCAAGTATTGCAGCCATATTCAATGGCGCAAGAACACCTCAGACTGGTGCAGCGCGGTCGTCAAGGGTGACGATGGCGAACTGATGCTCGCCGGTCATCCCGACTGGAAAATGAAAGTATCGAAATGACCGTGGAAGCGTTCGCGTAGAAGATGGTTTGCAATCCGAATGATCTCGGTGATTGCGCAAACCGTCAGGCCTCTTCCTGCGTCGAAGCAGGAAGGGTCTGCGCGGCGGCCTTGCTGCGCCCGCCCGACGCGCCACCTTTGCTCGCGCTGCCCGCACGTTTGCCGCCGCGCACCGTCAACGACGCCGACACGGCTTCGATCAGATCGCGCAGCCAGTACACGTCGCTTGGCCGGTCCGGTTGCGGATGCCACATCTGATAGCAGCGGATGCGCGGAAACGCAAAAGGCGGCTCGGCGACGGCAATCGGCAGCAGTCCTGCATAGTGCGTCGCGAAGCGCCGCGTGGTGGTGAAGATCAGATCCGATTGCAGCAGCACCTGCGGCACGAGACCAAAGTAGGGCAGCGTCGCGACGATATGCCGATGCGCGCGCGCCTTCGCGAAGCCGATATCGATGGGACTGGCGTTCGCGCCGGTATAAGGCGTGGGCGCGAGATGCGCTGCGGCCAGATAGGCCTCGCGCGTGAGCGGCGCGCGCGCGAGCGGATGATCGGCGCGCATCATGCAGACGATGCGGTCCGTGAACAGGTCGCTGCGCGCGAAACGTGCGTCCGGCTTCGGCCAGTTGCCGATCACGATGTCGAGTTCGCCCGCCTCCAGCGCGCCGTAGTGATCGAGCGTGGGCGACAGCGACAGGATCTCCAGCCGGGCCGCGGGCGCCGCCTCGCGAAACCAGGCGATCAGCGTCGGCATGAAGAAGTCGTTGAGGTAATCGGGCGCGGCCACCCGGAAGGTGCGTTTCGAGCGCTCGGGGTCGAAGTCGCCGTGCGGCGTGGCGACGAAATCGACATCGCGCAGCACGCGCTGGGCGTGCGCGAGCAGCGACTCGCCGTATTCGGTCGGCACCATGCCGGCCTTGCCGCGCACGAGAATAGGGTCGCCCAGGATCTCGCGCAGCCGCCGCAGCGCCGTGCTGATGGCCGGCTGGGTCTGGTTCAGCCGCAGCGCGGCCTGCGTGACGCTGCGCTCGACCAGCAGCGTGCGCAGCACGCGCACGAGCCAGATGTCGAGGGAAAGGGCAGTGTCGTCCATGTGATGCAAAAACGTGGGGAGATCGGGCTTAAACCCGGATTTAAACCCGGTTCTGGAGGCCGCGTGGGAGGCGGCCGCCGCGCTGCGCACGCACGGCTTCAGGCATAACCTTATGCCGCCTCGCGCCCG
>NZ_DASZJJ010000253.1:0-11110 GCF_035948235.1 Paraburkholderia sp.
CGTGCAGCCCAGCGCGATCAGTGCTTCGACGCCCTGATTGAGCGCGGTCGCAATGCCAAGGTTCGCACCGTTGGGAAGGTACGTGACGCGAGGATCCAGCCCGAGCGAAGCCGCATCGCACCGTTCCTCGCTGTTATCGACAACCACGCACGGGCCATAGCCCGCTAGACGGTTCGCCCGCGCCACGCAGTCCATGTCCGGCCGATAGAACACCACGACCGTACCGACTGCGCCACTGCCACCCGCCATCGCGTCCATCAATCCGCGAGGCAAAGGCGAAGCGCCTCGTCCCATGACGGCAACTGCACGCCAAACGTGCGCGCAAGCTTGTCGGTCGCCATGCGCGAATTCGCAGGCCGCTTCGCGGGCACCGGGTAATCGCTCGCCGGAATCGGCGCGACCTTCGGCGCCTTGTCACCCATCGCGATATCGAAAATCGCTTCGGCGAAGCCATGCCACGAGGTCTCGCCGGTTGCGCTGAAGTGATAGACACCCGAGCACTCGCGCCACCAGTTGGCGTCGCCGTTACGCTGGGCCGCGAGGCCTTGCGCGACGATATGCGCCGTCACGGTCGCGATCGAATTCGACCACGTCGGCGCGCCGATCTGGTCCGCCACCACGCGCAGTTCCGGACGCTCCGCGCCCAGCTTGAGCATCGTCAGCAGGAAGTTCTTGCCGCGGCGCCCGTAGACCCAGCTCGTACGCAGCACCACGTGCGCACAGCCACTAGCCGCAATCGCCTGCTCGCCTTCGAGCTTGGTCAGCCCGTAGACGTTCTGCGGATTCGTTGCATCGTCTTCCACATAGGCGCCGTCCTTCGTACCGTCGAACACGTAATCGGTCGAATAGTGGATCAGCGCCGCGCCGAGGCGCTTCGCCTCCTCCGCCAGCACGGCCGGGGCTTCAGCGTTGAGGCGTCGCGCTGCGGCTGCGTCGGTTTCCGCCTTGTCCACCGCCGTATAAGCCGCCGGATTCACGATGATGGCCGGCTTCACTTCGCGCACCACGCGGCGAATCGCGTCGAGATCACCCAGGTCCAGCGCGGCGCGATCGAGACCGACCACGCGCCCAAGCCCCTGCAACGTGCGCAGAAGCTCGTATCCAACCTGACCGTTGACGCCCGTGACGAGAATGGTGGCTTGCTGATCCATCACACCCTCACGCAAAGACATCGGCTTCGGCCAGCTTCTTGCCAGCCGCATCCTTGGCGGCCAGCAACGGCTCGAAGTCGATCGGCCATTCGATGCCGACGGCCGGATCGTTCCACACGATGCTGCGCTCGTGCTCCGGATACCAGTAGTCGGTCGTCTTGTAGAGGAACTGCGCCGATTCAGACAGCACGACGAAACCGTGCGCGAAACCCGGCGGCACCCACAACTGCCGATGGTTTTCCGTCGAGAGATGCACGCCGACCCACTTGCCGAAGTTCGGCGAGCTCTTGCGGATATCGACGGCCACGTCGAACACTTCGCCTTCCACCACGCGCACGAGCTTGCCCTGCGCATGCTGGATCTGATAGTGCAGGCCGCGCAGCACGCCCTTCGCCGAACGCGAATGGTTGTCCTGCACGAACTCGACGCCAGGCTCCACCAGCTCCGCGAATTCGCGGCCGTTGAAGCTTTCGTAGAAATAGCCGCGCGCGTCGCCGAACACCTTCGGCTCGATGATCTTGACTTCGGGCAGCGCCGTTGCCGTTACCGTGATGGCCATGCGACCTGATCCGTAAGAATGTTCAACAAATACTTGCCGTAGCCGTTCTTCGAGAGCGGCGCGGCAAGCTTCTGCAATTGTTCCGCGTCAATCCATTGACGGCGATACGCGATTTCCTCAGGACACGCGACCACGAGACCCTGACGCTTTTGCAGCGTGGCGATAAAGGTCGCCGCGTCGATCAGCGAATCGTGCGTGCCGGTATCGAGCCATGCGAAACCGCGGCCCATGATCTCGACGTTGAGCGCGCCATCAGTCAGATAGCGCGAGTTCACGTCCGTAATCTCCAGCTCGCCGCGCGGCGACGGCTTGATTTCCGCCGCGATATCGCACACGCGGTTGTCGTAGAAGTACAGACCCGTGACCGCGTAATTCGAGCGCGGCTGCGCGGGCTTCTCTTCGATCGACAGCGCGCGGAAGCCCTTGTCGAACTCGACCACGCCGTAACGTTCGGGATCCTGCACGTGATAGGCGAACACCGTCGCACCCGACTCCTGCGCCGTGGCGCGTTCGAGCTGCTTTGCCAGATCGTGGCCGTAGAAGATGTTGTCGCCCAGAATCAGCGCCGACGGATCGTTGCCGACGAACTCGCGGCCGATGATGAACGCCTGCGCGAGGCCGTCCGGGGACGGCTGTACCGCGTACTGGATGTTCATGCCCCACTGGCTGCCATCGCCGAGCATCGACTCGAAGCGCGGCGTGTCCTGCGGCGTCGAGATGATGAGCACATCGCGAATGCCCGCGATCATCAGCGTCGACAGCGGGTAATAGATCATCGGCTTGTCGTACACGGGCAGCAGCTGCTTCGACACCGCATGGGTGATCGGATAGAGCCGCGTGCCGGAACCGCCGGCGAGAATAATGCCTTTGCGTGCCATGTGGTCCTGCCTTACGTGCGCTGCGCGTAGTTGGTTTCGACCCACTTGCGATAGTCGCCCGAAGCGACTTCGTCGGCCCACGCCTGGTTATCCAGGTACCACTGCACCGTCTTCGCAAGACCCGTTTCGAAGGTCTCGGCCGGCTTCCAGCCCAACTCGCGCTCGAGCTTGCGCGCGTCGATCGCGTAGCGGCGGTCATGACCAGGGCGATCCGTCACATAGGTGATCTGGTCGCGGTACGAACCTGCGGCCTTCGGGCGCAGCTTGTCGAGCAGGTCGCACAGCGTGTGCACGACTTCGAGGTTCTTCTTCTCGTTCCAGCCGCCGACGTTGTACGTCTCGCCGCTCGTGCCACGCGCGAGCACTTCACGGATCGCGCTGCAGTGGTCGCCCACGTAGAGCCAGTCGCGCACGTTCTGGCCATCGCCATAAACCGGCAGCGGCTTGCCCGACAGCGCATTGGCGATCATCAGCGGAATGAGCTTTTCGGGGAACTGATACGGACCGTAGTTGTTCGAGCAGTTGGTCGTGAGCACCGGCAGACCGTACGTGTGGTGATACGCGCGCACGAGATGGTCGGAACCGGCCTTGGTCGCCGAGTACGGGCTGTTGGGCGCGTACGGCGTGGTTTCCGAGAACTGCGGATCGGTCGCGGAAAGCGAGCCGAATACTTCGTCGGTCGAGACGTGCAGGAAGCGGAAAGCGGTTTTCTCGGCTTCCGGCAAGGTATTCCAGTACTGGCGCGTGGCTTCGAGCAAGGTGAACGTGCCGACCACATTGGTCTGAACAAAATCAGCCGGACCGTGAATCGAGCGGTCGACGTGGCTTTCCGCAGCGAAGTGCAGCACGGCGCGCGGCTTGTGTTCGGCGAACAGCGCGTCGAGCGCGGCACGATCGCAGATGTCCACGCGTGCGAACACATGCTTCGGATTGCCCTGCAGCGATTGCAAGGTGCCGAGGTTGCCCGCGTAGGTCAGCTTGTCTACGTTCAGAACGGCTTCGTCAGAATGACGAAACCAGTCAAGCACAAAGTTGGCGCCGATAAAGCCGGCACCGCCCGTTACCAGGATCATGGAATTCCTTTGACGCGTGTGATTGTGGCATGTCTGGCCAGGAAGAGTCCCCGGCAGCCAGACGCACGAAAGGATGCTGCAAAACTGGATTTATTGCGAAAAAACCCCTGCGCTTATCCGTGCAGCATACATTTCTGGCTCTGCTTTTATCGTGTCAATTATACGGACAGACCGCACGAAAACCACACTGCTAACATCTTGAAACAGCTTGACAAAATCACTCGTTTCCTTTAGCCGCCTTACATCCCTCGCACGTTTGCTGACATCGCAGGTTTATGTTCCTGACCGTTATCCGGCATCACGCGGTAATCGCTTTCCTGTGATACCGTCACCGACTTGCCCGCATTATCCTGCGCTACCGTATTGCAACTGATTGCAACTGATTCAGATTCAATGACCAAGCAAGCGTCGTTCCCGCCGCCCCTCGCTTTCGGCGACCTACAGGGTTGCCTTACTCCGTTCCGGGAGCTGCTCGCCAAGGCTGCGCCCTCGTCCGATACGCCCCTTTGGTTCGCAGGCGATCTCATTAATCGCGGCCCGGCGTCGCTCGAGACGCTGCGCGAGTTGATTGCGCTCGGCGATCGCGGCGTGGCCGTGCTCGGCAATCACGATCTGCATCTGCTGTCTGTTTCGGCGGGCATTCGCAAATCGAAAAAGGGCGACACCATCGACGCCATTCTCGCCGCGCCGGATGCCGAAGATCTGTTGCACTGGGTCCGCCATCGTCCGATTGCGCACTTTGAGCGCGGCATGTTGATGGTTCATGCGGGCGTGCTGCCGCAATGGGATATCGATCTGACACTGGAACTCGCGCACGAGCTACAACAGGCGCTGCGCCGCGACAACTGGAAGGAAACGCTCGCCGGTCTCTACGGCAACGAGCCGAACCGCTGGTCGAAGAGTCTGAAGGGCATCGACAGGCTGCGCGTGACATGCAGCGCGCTCACGCGCATGCGCTTTTGCAACGAGGAAGGTGTGATGGATTTCAGCTCCAGCGGCGGGCTCGATTCCGCACCGCCGGGCTACATGCCGTGGTTCGATGTGCCGGGTCGCAAGACCGCCGACCTCACCGTCGTGTTCGGCCATTGGGCGGCGCTGGGTCTCACCTTGCGCAAGAACGTGATCGGACTGGATTCGGGCTGCGTGTGGGGCGAGCGGCTCTCGGCGGTGAGCCTCGCCGCCGATCCTTATCAGCGCATCCTCACCCAGGTGCCCTGCCCGAACTGCCGCGCGGTTTCGGCGTAAGGACGGCCTTAAATACAGCTTTAAATACGGCCTTAAAAGCGACGAAACACGCGCTTAGCGCTTCTTGTTGTACACGTGCGTCGTGGCCTTCACGCCCTTCGGGAAGACCTTGCGCACGAAACCGCGCGCGGCGGCGTCGGCCTGCAGCACGACGTCGCGCACGGGTTGCTCGGGGCGACCGCGAAACGAGGTCGGATGAAAGTACTCGTCGTCGCCGACAGGATGATCGGAGAAGTAGTAATTCGACACGCAGCAGCGCTGCTCGTCGCTCACGTTCTTCGACACCGAATGCCATGAGTGCTGGTTCGTCACCATCACGGCCAGGCGATTGAAGCGGCTCACGATCGTGGTCGGTTCCGCCTTCGTGCCCTGCGGCCACACTTCCAGATTGCAGCCCTTCTCCAGCGACCAGTCCGGCGACACGTAGTAGAGCAGATTGAGCACGCGATAGTGCTCGCGATCCTTGTCGTGCGAGTTGTCCAGGTGTGGGTTGAGGAAGTGGCCCGGTCCCATCATCGAGATGCCGCCCGCGTACAGGTGCTCGTCAGGATACAGCGAGCGCAGCCCCGTGATCTCCTTGACGAGTTCGACCACGCGCGGCGCCTGGAACGCGAAGATGATCTCTTCGAGCAGCGGCGTATGCGCGTCCATCTGCGCCGACACGTACTTGAGTTCGCGCAGGCTCTTGCGCAGCATCATTTTCGACGCATCGGGAAAGCCTGCGCGAATCTGCCGTGCAACCTCTTCCGGCAACACATCGTCGATATGGAAATGCTGGATGGGCGCCGTCTGCGTCCATTGTTCGCGCAGCCGTGCGCGCTCGCTTTCAAGCCGCGCCGCGATGAGCGCGCCCAGTTCCGTTCGATCCATGATGACTGTCCTGCTTTCGATGATCCGTTGATGATTGCGCGCGCATACAACGCTGCGTGCGGCGTGCGCCTCAAACGCTCTGGGGGACGCCCACCGACGACCGCCCGCGCATCGTCTCCAGCGCCGCCTCCACCGACTCCTGCGCCCGCGCCGCCAGCTTGCGCCGATCGTCGCCCGGCTCCAGCGCCTCGCCCACATACACATGCGCCGTAATCGGCCCGCTCTTGAGCATCACGTCGAGCGAATCCTTGAGCGACAGATCGTCGATATAAGCGGGCGCAGTCGACTGCCGGCCCTGCGCATCTTCATACATGATGCAGATCGGCTGCACCGGCCGCGCCGCCGACACCGGCGCCTGGAACATATTCGAGTGAAACGGCTTGAGCGCGAGACCGTCGGTCGTCGTGCCTTCGGGGAACACGCACATCAGTTCGCCGCGTTCCAGACGCGACGCCAGCTCATGCATGATGCGGCGCGCCTCGCTGCGCTTCTCGCGTTCGATGAACACGGTATCGAGATTCGCTGCGAACCAGCCGATCAGCGGCCAGCTACGGACCTCGGCCTTGGAAACGAACGGCGTCGGCCGCCACGCATTGATCACGTAGATGTCGATCCACGAAATATGGTTGCTGACCACCAGCGCGCCCGCATCCAGCCGCGCCGAATCGTTATGCACGACGAGCTTCATGCCGCACAGGGCTAGCATCTTGAGCGACCAGGCGCGGTTCAGGGCGTGGCGTTGCTCGGGCGTGGCGCGCGGAAAACGCACGCCGACGGTCCAGGCGCCGCGCAGCAGATGGCCGAGCAGACGGGTTTTGCGAAAGAAGAGACTCATGGCCGGGTCAATGTCGCTGGGTCAAATTCGCTGGGTCAATATCGATAACGGTCGCAACTTGCGTTCAATGGCGCTCAAAGCCGATGCGCCCTGCCACCAGCGTCGCGCGCACCACAGCAGGCAGCTCGTAGCCGAGGAACGGCGTATTGTGCCCCTGGCTCTTGAGCGCGCGCGGCTCGACCTGCCAGTGCGCGTGCGCGTCGAACACGCAGAGGTCGGCGCTCGCGCCCACGCTCAGGCGTCCGACATCCTTGCCGATCACCGTGGCGGGCGCCGCCGTAATACGCGAAAGCGCCTTCGCCAGCGGCACATTCGCTTCCTGCGCCCACTTCACGGTGAGCGAGAGCAGCAGTTCGAGGCCGGTCGCGCCCGGTGTCGCCTCGGCGAACGGCAGCAGCTTTTCGTCGTCGTCCACGGGCGTGTGCTGCGAGCAGATCGCGTCGATCGTACCGTCGATCACAGCCGCGCGCAGCGCCTCGCGGTCGCGCTGCTGGCGCAGCGGCGGATCGAGCCGGAACTGCGCGTCGAAGTAACCGATGTCCGTATCGGTCAGATGCAGATGGTTCGCCGTGACGTCGCAGGTGAGCGGCAGCCCTTCGGCCTTGGCCGCGCGCACCAGATCCACGCCCGCCGCCGACGACAGATGTTGAACGTGCACGCGCGCGCCCGTCACGCGCATCAGTTCGAACAGCGTGAAGAGCGCGATGGTCTCCGCGCTCACCGGCACGCCCGACAACCCCAGGCGCGAAGCCAGCGCGCCGCTCGCGGCCACACCGCCCTTCGACAGATACGCATCCTGCGCACGCAGCCAAACGGGATAGCCGTAGGTGCTGGCGTACTGGAGCGCGCGCAGCAGCACCTGGGTATCGGCGATCGGCGAATCGGCCTGCGTGAAGCCGATGCAACCCGCCTCGGTGAGCGACACCATCTCGGTGATGACCGCGCCCTTGAGGCCAACCGTGAGCGCGCCCAGCGGGTGCACCTGCGCGCGTTCGAGCTTGCCGGCACGGTACTTGAGCATTTCAACGAGGCCCGCTTCGTCGAGCACCGGATCGGTGTCGGGCGGGCACACCAGCGTCGTCACGCCGCCCGCGAGCGCCGCGTGCATTTCCGAATCGAGTGTGGCCCTGTGCTCGTAGCCCGGCTCGCGCAGTCGCGCGCTCAGATCGACGAAACCCGGCGCGATCGTCAGGCCGCGCGCGTCGATCGTCCTGTCCGCCGTGAAGCCCGTCGGTGCCGTGCCAAGCGCGGCGATCTTGCCCGCTTCGATGAAAACGTCCTGCTGCTGTTCGGTGCCCGCAACCGGGTCGATCAGCGTGCCGCCTTGAATATGAATCTTCATGCTGCCCCGCGCCTTATTCATTGCCATCCAGTTTCTTGCCCGCGACGATCGCCATCACCGCCATACGCACCGCGATGCCGAAGCTAACCTGATCGAGGATCACCGCCTGCGGGCCGTCCGCGACCTGCGAGTCGATTTCGACGCCACGGTTCATCGGTCCCGGATGCATCACGATCGCATCGGGCGCGGCAAGCGCCAGACGCTCGGGCGTGAGGCCCCAGCTCTTGAAATATTCCTGCGCCGAAGGCAGCAGCGCGCCGCTCATGCGTTCGTTCTGCAGGCGCAGCATGATGATGACGTCCACATCCTTCAGACCTTCGTCGAGGTTGTGGAATACGCGCACGCCCATCTGTTCGAGCCCGCCCGGCAGCAGCGTGCGCGGACCGATCGCGCGCACTTCCGGCACGCCCAGCGTGGTGAGCGCGTGAATGTCCGAGCGCGCGACGCGCGAATGCAGAATGTCACCGACGATCGCCACGCGCAGATTGGTGAAATCGCGCTTGTAATGGCGGATCGTGTACATGTCGAGCAAGCCTTGCGTCGGATGCGCGTGACGTCCGTCGCCAGCGTTGACGACGTGCACGTGCGGCGCGCAATGCTCGGCGATCAGATACGGCGCGCCGCTCGATGCGTGGCGCACGACGAACATATCGGCATGCATCGCCGAAAGGTTGCCGATGGTATCGAGCAGCGACTCGCCCTTGCTCGTCGACGACGCGTTGATGTTCAGGTTCAGCACGTCCGCCGAAAGCCGCTTGGCGGCAATCTCGAACGTCGTGCGCGTGCGCGTCGAGTTCTCGAAGAACAGGTTGAACACCGACTTGCCTTGCAGCAGCGGCACTTTCTTGACGTCGTGGTTATCGCCGCTCACGAACTGCGCGGCGGTGTCGAGCACCTGATTGAGGATTGCGCGCGGCAGGCCCTCGATCGAGAGCAGATGCTTGAGTTCACCGTTCTTCGTGAGCTGCGGATTGCCTTTCAGAAAGCCGTAGCGAAAGCGCTTGCCGGCGGCATCGTCGGTGGCTGCCGTTGCGGGCGTGGGCTGTGTGTTCATCGCTTGAGTCCTGCGCGAATGGCTTGCTGGGTCGATTTCAGCGGGGTCAAATTGGGATGGATGTGCGGCATGACGGGTCCGGCTGGATGGCGCACATCGCACGGGCTGCGCTCAGGCGGCGGGAAGTTCGTCGAGGTATTGCTGCAGGATCACGCAGGCGGCTTCGGCATCGATGTGCTCGGCGCGTTCGCCGCGCTCGCGCAGGCGCGATTCGGCATCGACGGACGAATAGCGTTCGTCCACCCACACCACGGGCAGATGAAAGCGGCCATTGAGCTGGTTGCCGAAGCGTTTCGCCAGCTTCGTCATGACGTGCGGCGAACCGTCGGGATGGCTCGGCAGGCCCACGACCAGACGATCGGGCTGCCATTCGCGCAGCAGCGCGGCCACCGCTTCAAAACGGGAGTCGATGCTGCGGTTCTGGATCACGGTGAGCGCGCGGGCGCTGCGCGTAAGCACGTTGCCGAGCGCCACGCCGATGCGTTTTTCACCGTAATCGAAGGCCAGCAGGGTCGCCTCTGCGGCGTTGCGCCCCGCCACGCTCATGCGTGACCCGCTTCGCCCGAGAGCATCGTCGAGGAAATGCCGAGCAGCGCGAGCGCCGCTTCGAAGCGCTCTTCGGCGGGCACTTCGAAGACGATCTTGGGGTCGGCTTCGACGGTGAGCCAGCCGTTCTTCGAGATCTCGTCCTCGAGCTGACCCGCGCCCCAACCCGCATGACCGAGCGTAAGCAAGAACTGCTCGGGGCCGGTGCCGCTGGCGACGGCTTCGAGCACGTCCTTCGAGGTGGTCATCTCAAGGCCGCCGGGCACCGACATCGACGACGTGTAGTTCGTGCCGGTGATGGGCGCGTGCAGCACGAAACCGCGTTCGGTCTGCACCGGGCCGCCGAAATAAACGGGCACGTGCAGCAGCGGTTCGATTTCCAGCTTGAGGTCGATGCGCGAGAACAGCGCTTCCAGATCGATATCGGTGGGACGATTGATCACGAGGCCGAGCGCGCCGCGTTCGGAATGATCGCAAAGGTAGACCACCGTTCCTGCAAACGTGGGGTCCGCCATGTTCGGCATGGCGATCAGGAACTGATTGGTCAGATTGATGCGATCGTTACTTTTAGACATGGTTTGAATTCTAGCAAAGACGATACGGATTGGCGGTGGCCTGCCTGGCCCTCCGGCTGCCTCTGGGGTTCACCGTAGCGCGGGGAATGAGTCACTCTAACATGCTGACGCGGCGCGCCTGAAACGCGGATTCGGCCCCTCCCCGCCGGGCCAGCCGCCGCGTTTTTGGGCTAACGCGCGGCGAGGTGCGCCGCCGGTGCGCCGGGCACGCCTGCCGCACCGGAAATCGCCGCGCCAAGCGCACGTACCGTGGCGCTCGCGTCCGGCTGGGCGACACCCGCCGCGACCTTGTGCAGCATCGCGCGCAAAGCCTCGTTGGCGTGGTCGATGGCTTCGATGTCGGGCGCGCTCGACGGCTGCGCGCCGTATGCCGGGGTCGCACCTTCGCGCTTGCTGGCGGCGACCGCCGCATGCGCGGTGCAACGCCAGGCCAGGCCGAGCGCATCGGCCAGCAGCCCGATGTGCCCCAGGCCCAGCGCCCAAGCTGCCGCGCCGATGCGGTAGGCCGCTTCTGCTGCCATGAGCGCCGCAGCAGGATCGGGCGGCGCGTCGGCGGCCCGCAGCGACAGCGCGCGCGTCTGGGTGCCGAGCGCAAGCATCGCCGCGTCGGCGGTCTGCAAAAAATCCTCGTAGGCGTTGCCGTTGACGACGAGCGCCCCCAGATCGCGCACCGGCGCCACCCGTGTGGCCAATGCAACGGCCTGGGCGCTGCCGGCTTCCCAGAGCGCCTCGGAATCCTGCGTTCCCGCCACATGCCAGTCGACGGTGAGGCCGTAGTCATGCAGCAGATCGACATCCGCCGTGTCTTCCGCCAAGGCGCCGAACAGCGCGTAATCGCGCCACAACAGCGCGAGCGCGGTCCGCACGAAAGACTGCGGTGCGGCGCGCAAGCCGCGTGCATGCTCGCCCATCAGCAGGTTGCAGCGCGCGTAGAAACGACGCAGATCCTGGTCGCCCCAGAACGTAATGCCGCGCCGCAGCA
>NZ_DASZJJ010000254.1:0-38654 GCF_035948235.1 Paraburkholderia sp.
AAGAGAGCAGCAAAACCAGCGGGAAACGAAGAGTTATCCACACCGGAATAGATGTACTAGGCTGTCTCGGGGTGGGTCAGATTTAGATGAAAACGGTGGGTTAAGACTCGGTGAAAATCAACACTCGGCGGAATTCGGGAAAAAATAGACTCTACCGTTTCTCAAAATCGCTGACCATGATTCATCTCACGCCAATGCGATATTTCATGCGGGGCCACATAGTCCACAACAGAAAGCGGGGAGTGAATTAGCCGCTGGCTGAGCCGCATCCGACCTTCACTTGGATAGCTCTCCCATCTCGTCATGGCCAAAGAAAGCCCTTATACCCGAAATGTAGCCTCAAGTTTTGCGGCATAAACGAGCAACTGCCCGCTAAAGTTCCGCGTCGCCTCTCCCCTGTAACCACGCGGTAACCCGATCCTTGATCTGCTGCACATCCATGCCGCAGCAGGGATAACGAAAACACTCGCTAGCCTCATTAAAAGCTAGCGAAACGGCCCCAAGCCGCACCGACATAGGCTTGCCGAGATATGGCAATTCCGCTTCATCGCGCCATTCCGCCCCTGTCTGCCATTCGATCAGTTTCGAAAAAATCCACTTCTGCTTCTTGGTGATAGCGTTCTCGATATCGGCAATCGTCGCCCACCGCAGCGCGGTGATCGTCAGCCCGGTCGCATCATTGAGAAACCCGATCGGCTTACGTGACGACCGTTTAAGTCGATACTGCAGCGAACACGCGCTGAGTTCGAGCGTGCGCAGCCGCTTGCCATCCGGCGCAACAGGCGCCTTACTGGGAGAAAGCAGCAGGAGAGGGAGGAGCGGAGGAAACTACTACGGACTAGAAGGGCTCCATCGCGTCATTCAGGAACGGGGCCGTATGTGGCGCAGATACCTGGCTACGAATCTCCAATTCGCGGGCCTGCTGCTCAAGGCGATTCTGCTTATGCCGCAAAGGCAGATACGGCAATCAGGACCGCGCGCGGTGCAACGCCCGGTTGCACCAAGACGACGCGACGAGGTTCGTTTTTGAAGCTTGAAGGAACAGCGAGTGGTGACTGTGCCCCTCACATCCCCGGCACCATCTCCGGCGGATGTTGTTTGAGCTGCTTCCTGGCCTCGCGAAACTCCGGAAAAATCGACTCCACGGTCTGCCAGAACCGTGGACTATGATTCATCTCCCGCAGATGCGCGAGTTCATGCGCGACCACATAGTCAACGATAGAAAGCGGAAAGTGAATCAACCGCCAGTTGAGCCGAATCCGCCCCTCGCTTGAGCAGCTTCCCCATCGCGTCATGGCTGAAGAAAGCCCATACGACCGAAACGTAACCCCAAGCTTCGCGGCATAAACCAGCAGTCGCTCGCCAAAGATCCGCGTCGCCTCGCCCTGCAGCCACCCGGTAACGCGATCCTTGATCTGCTGCGCGTCCGCATGCGGTGGTAGTGGCAACGAAAGCACCCGCGTAGCCTCATCAAACGCGAGCGAACCAGCCCCAAGCCGCACGCGCATAGGCTTGCCGAGATAGGGCAATTCCGCCCCATCGCGCCAGTCCACCTTCGGCAGCGCGCGCTGCTCCACCCGCGTCTGCCACTCGATCAGCTTCGAAAAGATCCACTTCTGCTTCTCGGCGATGGCGTTCTCGATATCCGCAATCGTCACCCAGCGCGGCGCAGTAATCGTGAGGCCCGTCGCATCGATAGCAAACCCAATCGATTTCCGCGATGACCGCTTGAGCCGGTACTGCAGCGTCCTCGCACCCAGTTCGAGCGTACGCAACCGCGTGCCGTCTGGAGCGAGCGGAGCAAGCGGCGCCTTGGGCGCCTTACCAGGCGGCAACGTAGCAGGTGAAGCGGGAGAGGAAGAAGGCGTAGCAACCGTCCCCGCCTCAGAAAACAGCGGAAGATCGAGTTGCTGATGGTCAAGCGCCGCGGCGTGGCGCGGCGAGGGGGACTTCTGCATCGTCAGGTCGGGTGCGGGTTGGCGTGAGCGGCCCGCGCGGCGGATGGCCTGTCGAATCCGGCGAATAACCCCGCCGAATAAGCCGACCCTGAAAGCCGGCCAGATCACCTAGCCGTCAAATCTTCGCGGGTTTAGCCGAGGAGCCATCCGTTTCGCGGTACGCGTCCGGATCGATGCGGCGCATTTCGGCTTCGATCCAGGTTTCCACGCGCGTATTCACTTCGTCGGGCGTCAGCCCCGTGGTATCGATGGGCTTGCCGATCGACACCGTGACTATACCCGCATATTTGATGAACGAGTTACGGGGCCAGACGTGGCCGGCGTTGTGGGCGATCGGCACCACCGGCGCGCCCGTTTCGATGGCAAAACGCGGGCCGCCCGTCTTGTACTTGCCGGTCTTGCCCACGGGAATGCGCGTGCCTTCGGGGAACATGATCACCCATGCGCCTTCAGCCATACGCAGCTTGCCCTGGCGGATCACCGAGGTGAACGCGTTCTTGCCTTCCTTGCGGTTGATATGAACCATCTTCAGCATGCCCAGCGCCCAGCCGAAGAACGGGACGAACATCAGTTCGCGCTTGAACACGTAGCACAGCGGACGCGGCATCAGCGCGGGAAACGCCAGCGTTTCCCATGCCGACTGGTGCTTGGAGAGCAGCACGGCGGGGCCGTTCGGCAGGTTCTCCATGCCTTCGATGCGATAGCGGATGCCAACAAGCCAGCGCGCCACGAACAGCGTCGAGCGGCACCAGCCCACGGCCATCCAGTAGCGCCGCGTGGCGTTCATGAACGGGAACGCGATGAAGCACGCGGTGGCGTACGGCATCGTGTAGACGATCAGATAAATGAACAGCAGCAGGGAGCGGATAAAGCGCATCGGGTGGAACCGTTCGGGGGAGCCGACCAGCCTGAGTTAAGGTCAGGCCGATTCGTTGGAGAGAAAATCCAGCGCGAAGGCGCGCAGGTCGTTGTGGATCTGCGTGCCTTCGGGCAGGCCGCCTGCCGCGAGGGTTTTCTGGCCCTTGCCGGTCAGCACCAGGTGCGGCCGGCAGCCCAGCGCCGCGCCCGCTTCGAGGTCGCGCAGCGAATCGCCCACCACGGGCGTATCGGCAGGATCGATCTCGAAACGGTCGGCGATCATCTTCAGCATGCCGGGCCGGGGCTTGCGGCAGTCGCAGTGATCCTGCGAGGTGTGCGGGCAGAAAAACACCGCGTCGATGCGCGCGCCCACGGCCGCGGCCTGGCGGTGCATCTTCGCGTGCATTTCGTTTAGCGCCGACGTGTCGAACAAGCCCCGGCCAATGCCGGACTGATTCGTCGCGACAGCGACGCGATAACCCGCCTGGTTCAGGCGGGCGATCGCTTCGAGGCTGCCCGGCAGCGCGACCCATTCGTCCGGCGACTTGATGAAGGCGTCGGAATCGGCGTTGATGACGCCGTCGCGGTCGAGGATCACGAGCTTGCGGTTGGAGCTGTTCGGCATGGTGTCGTGTCAGGTTTGTCGTGTCACGACGGCCGTTACGCCGCGAGTCGCGAGATGTCGGCCACGCTGTTCATCTGGCGATGCAGTGCCTTGAGCAGCGCGAGGCGGTTGGCCCGCAGCGCCGGATCTTCGGCATTGACCATCACGTCGTTGAAGAACGTGTCGACGGTTTCGCGCAACGCCGCGAGCGCCGTCAGCGCGCCGGTGTACTCGCGCGCGGCCAGTTGCGATTCCACGCGCGGTGCGACCTGTTCGAGCTGGGCGTAGAGCGCTTTTTCGGCGTTCTCCGTCAGCAGCGCGATCTGCACGCCACCGTCTTCCGCACCCTCGGACTTCTTGAGGATGTTCGAGATGCGCTTGTTGGCCGCTGCCAGCGCCGCTGCTTCGTTGAGCGCCGCGAATTCGCGCACGGCGTCCAGACGTGCGATCACGTCGTCGAAGCGCGTGGGGTTCAGCGCCAGCACGGCGTCCACTTCCTGCGCCGCATAGCCGCGCTCGCGCAGCTGGCCGCGCAGTCGGTCCATGCAGAATTCGTAGATGGCCTGCGTCGATTCCGCCACAGCCTCGATGCCCGCGAATTGCGCGTAGGTCGTGCGCAGCAGTTCAACGAGGTCGAGCGGCAACTGCTTTTCGACGAGGATACGCAGCACGCCCAGCGAGTGGCGGCGCAGTGCGAACGGGTCTTTCTCGCCGGTGGGCGCAAGGCCAATGCCCCAGATGCCGACCAGCGTTTCCAGCTTGTCCGCGAGCGCGACGATGGTGCCCGTGGGCGTGCCCGGCAGCTCGTCGCCGGAGAAGCGCGGCTGATAGTGCTCGGAGCAGGCGATGGCCACTTCTTCCGCTTCGCCGTCGTGGCGCGCGTAGTAGGTGCCCATCGTGCCTTGCAGCTCGGGGAATTCGCCGACCATGTCGGTCAAGAGGTCGGCCTTGGCCAGACGCGCGCCGCGCTGTGCGAGCGCGACATCGGCGCCGCACATGCCGGCGATGGCGCCCGCGATCGCTTCCAGGCGCTCCACGCGCTGCAGCGTCGAGCCGAGCTTGTTGTGATAGACCACGTTGGCGAGCAGCGGCACGCGGTCGGCCAGCGTCTTCTTCTTGTCCTGCTCGAAGAAGAACTTGGCGTCGGCCAGACGCGGGCGCACCACGCGCTCGTTGCCTTCGACGATCTCGACCGGGGTGTCGGTCTCGATGTTCGAAACGATCAGGAAGCGCGAGCGCAGGCGGCCTTCGTCGTCGGTCAGCGCGAAGTACTTCTGGTTCGTCTGCATCGTGAGGATCAGGCATTCCTGCGGCACCTGCAGGAATTCGTCCTCGAACTTGCAGGCGTACACGACCGGCCATTCGACCAGCGAATTCACTTCGTCGAGCAGCGCTTCGGGCATCACGACTTTGTCGTCGCCGGCCTGCTCGATGAGTTGAGCCTGGATCGCGTCGCGGCGCGCGGCGTAGCTGGCGATCACGCGACCCTTGTGCTGGAGCGTGTGCGCGTAGTCGTCGGCGTGCGTGATGGCGATCAGGCCTTCGGACAGGAAGCGGTGTCCGCGCGTGGTGTCGCCGGCGTCGACGCCGAACGCGCTCACCGGCACGATCTCATGGCCGTGCAGCGCGATGAGGCGATGCACCGGGCGCACGAACTGCACGTCGCTGCCGTCGGGGCGCTGATACTTCATGACCTTCGGAATAGGCAGTTTGGCGAGCGCTTCGTCGAGCACGGCCTGCAGGCCGTCGGCGAGCGTTGCGCCCGGCGCCGAGTAGCTCAGGTAGAGCGCTTCGTTCTTGCCTTCGCCGGCGCGTTCGAGGTCGCCCACCGGGAAGTCGGGGAAGCCGAGCGCCGCGAGTTTCTTCGCGAGCGGCGCGGTGGGCTGGCCGTTGGCGTCGAGCGCAACCGAAACCGGCAGCACTTTTTCGCGCACCTGCTTTTCGGGCGCGACGCTGCGCACATTCTTGATCGTGACGGCCAGGCGGCGGGGCGTGGCGAAGCGTTCGAACGACAGATCGCCTTCGATCAGGTCGCGCGCGGCGAGGCGCTGCGCGATGCCTTCGGCGAAAGCGTCACCGAGGCGCGCGAGGGCCTTCGGCGGCAGTTCCTCGGTCAGCAGTTCGACGAGGAGAGTGGCTTGATGAGCTTGGGTCATTGTTGTCGGAGATCCGGTCATTCCTCGCCGAACTTGCGTTCGACCTTCAGCGGCGGTGCCCACGCGGGCATCGCGGCGTCCTGTTCGTCGGTGGTCAGGCCCGGCACGCCGTGCACGGGGTTGCCGAGCATCGGGAAGCCGAGCTTTTCGCGCGATTCGTAGTACGACTGCGCCACGCTGCGCGAGAGCGCGCGAATGCGGCCGATGTACGCCGCGCGCTCCGTCACGGAAATCGCGCCGCGCGCGTCGAGCAGGTTGAAGGTGTGGCCGGCCTTGAGCACGAGTTCATAGGCGGGCAGCGCGAGCTGCTGCTCCATCATGCGCTTCGCTTCGCTTTCGTACGCGTTGAAGAACGTGAACAGCAGGTCGACGTTGGCGTGCTCGAAGTTGTAGGTCGATTGCTCGACTTCGTTCTGGTGATACACGTCGCCGTAGGTGAGACGGCGAATTTCCGGGCCGTTCGGGCCTTGCTCTTCCCACTCGGTCCAGACGAGGTCGTAGACGTTCTCGACCTTCTGCAGATACATCGCGAGACGCTCGAGACCGTAGGTGATTTCGCCGAGTACCGGCTTGCAGTCGATACCGCCCACTTGCTGGAAGTAGGTGAACTGCGTGACTTCCATGCCGTTGAGCCACACTTCCCAGCCCAGACCCCAGGCGCCGAGCGTCGGGTTTTCCCAGTCGTCTTCCACGAAGCGCACGTCGTTCTGCTTCAGGTCGAAGCCGAGCGCTTCGAGCGAGCCGAGGTACAGGTCGAGGATGTTTTCCGGTGCGGGCTTGAGCACCACCTGGTACTGGTAGTAGTGCTGCAGACGGTTGGGGTTCTCGCCATAGCGGCCGTCTTTCGGGCGGCGCGAGGGCTGCACATAGGCGGCTCGCCACGGCTCGGGGCCGATCGCGCGCAGGAAGGTATGGACGTGCGAGGTGCCCGCGCCGACTTCCATGTCGATCGGCTGGAGCAGCGCGCAGCCCTGCTTGTCCCAGTAGGACTGGAGCGTCAGGATGATTTGCTGAAACGTGAGCATGTGTGCCTGCAGTGTCTGCGGTGTCTTGTAGGGCGGAAGACGCGGGTTGCGGCGGCAGGCGTGGCCCGCGCGGCGACCGGTGCGTGGCGGCCTGGTGCTGAAACGATGAATTTTACCGGATTGGCGCGGCCTTGAGACCGGCGCGGGGTTGGCGCGCCGGTTTGGCCTCCGGTTTGATCTGCGGGATCAGGCCTTCTTGCGGCCGATGCGTGCCGGTCCGAACGCAAAACCGAACGCCAGCATCAGCAGCGAAACGGCGATCACGGTGTTATTGCCGCTCGTCACATAGGGCGTGAAACCCTGCGTGCCCGCGATGCGCACGTCGATCGAACCGATCGTGAAAGCCGGCAGACGCGCGATCACATTGCCATGCGCGTCGATCGCGGCGGTCGCGCCGGTATTGGTTGCACGCAGCATCGGCCGGCCGGTTTCGAGCGAGCGCATGCGCGCGATCTGCAGATGCTGGTCAAGCGCGATGGTGTCGCCGAACCATGCCAGATTGGTCGAATTCACCAGAATGCCCGGCGAAACCGGATTCTCGCGCACGGTGCGCGCGATTTCCTCGCCGAAGATGTCCTCGTAGCAGATATCGACGGCCACCGGCTGGTTGTGCACGAGGAAGGGCGGCTGCACGGGCGCGCCACGCGCGAAATCGCCCAGCGGGATGTTCATCAGGTTCACGAACCAGCGGAAGCCCCAGGGCACGAATTCGCCAAACGGCACGAGATGGTGCTTGTCGTAGCGATACAGGCTGTTCTGGCCCGGCGTCACGCCAAAGAGGCTGTTGGTGTAATCGACCACGCGGCCATCGGGCGTGATCGTGCCGCCCACGGCGCCGAACAGGATCGAGGTGTGCGTGCTGTCGGCAAAGGCGCGGATGTCGCGGCCGAACTTCTCCGGAATCTCCTGAACCAGCACCGGCACCGCGGTTTCCGGCGTGACGACGAGATCGGCGGGTTTTTCGGTGATGAGTTTCTGGAACTCGTTGAGCGCGTCCTGCGTGCCGGATTCGGAGAACTTCATGTCCTGCTTGACGTTGCCTTGCAGCAAGCGCACGTCGAGCGTCGCGTTTTCGGGATGCGTCCAGTTCACGCGCGGCAGCAAAAGCCCCGCGACGATCACGCCGAGCGCAATGACCGCAGCCGTGAGCGCGCCGCCGCGCGCGCGGCGCAGGCTGACGAGCGTCTGCACCAGCAGCGCCGCGACCAGCGCCAGCACCCAGCCCACGCCATACACGCCGACGATCGGCGCGAACCCGGCGAGCGGCCCGTCCACCTGCGCGTAGCCGCTGGAGAGCCACGGGAAGCCGGTGAAGATATAGCCGCGCGCCCATTCGCCCAGCGCCCAGGCGCTCGCGAACGCAAAGGCGCCGTGCCAGGTGGGCGAGAACGGCCGCGCGTCGGCGGCCATGTTGCGGCTGTGGCGCGCGTGTCCCGCGCAGAACGACCACAGCAGCGCGGCGAGCGCCGGATAGACGCCCAGATAGAGCGAAAAGAGGCCGAGCGCCGCGCCCGCAAGCGGGGCGGGCATGCCACCGTAGAAGTGCATGCTCACATACAGCCACCAGACGCCGGTGACGAAGTTGCCGAAGCCGAACGCCCAGCCCGTGAAAAGCGCGCTCTTCCAGCCGGTGGTACGCGTGAGCCAGAAATAGAGGCCCGCGAAGAGTGCGATTTCCAGCCAGCCGCCGTGGGGCGTCGGCGCGAACGAGAGCGTGTTGAGCGCGCCCAGCGCGAGCGCGGCGAGGTAGTGCCACGCGGGCAGGGCGCGGCGCGCGTGGGCACGGGCGGCGGGTTGTGCTGTCCGCGCGTTGTCGCGCGTGCGGGAATCGATCGGTTCGGCCATGGATTTGCGGTGGCGCTGAGGGCGGGCTGCAGGCACGCTCTGGGCGCACGGTGTTTCAATTCGAGGACGGTCGCTGACGCGCCATGCGCGCAGCGAGCGCAACGATAGCATTTTCGCGCGTCAGGAATTTGTGACGGCGGGCGACGATGGCGCAAAACGTTCGGGGACCGATCGCTTCACCGGTCATGGCGCCAATAAAAACGCCGGCGCAAAGGCCGGCTTTATTTCAGCGAAGGGCCGAACTCAGGTGCCCGGCGGCGCCAGTGCGGCTTCGCGCTGCCCGGCCATCGGGTCGCGGCGCACCAGCAGCATGTGCACTTGGCGGGCATCGGCGCGCAGTACCTCGAAGATCAGATCGTCGATGCGCACTTTTTCGCCACGATGCGGCACATGCCCAAAGTGATTCGTCACGAAGCCGCCGATCGTATCGACTTCCTCGTCCGAATAATGGGTGCCGAACGACTCGTTGAACTGCTCGATCTCGGTGAGCGCGCGCACGCGGAAGCGCCCGTCGGGCGAGGCGATGATGTTGCCGCTTTCCTCGTCGAAGTCGTATTCGTCTTCGATATCGCCGACGATCTGCTCCAGCACGTCCTCGATCGTAATCAGCCCGGCCACGCCGCCGTACTCGTCCACCACGATGGCGATGTGATTGCGGTTCTGGCGGAAGTCGTGCAGCAGCACGTTCAGGCGCTTCGATTCGGGGATGAACACGGCTGGGCGTAGCATGCCGCGCACGTCGAATTCTTCTTCCGCGTAGTAGCGCAGCAGGTCTTTCGCGAGCAACACGCCAATCACGTTGTCGCGGTTGCCCTCGTAGACCGGATAGCGCGAGTGCGCCTTTTCCAGCACGAAGGGAATGAAATCGTCAGGGCTCTCGGCGATGTTGATCGCGTCCATCTGGGCGCGCGGCACCATCATGTCGCGCGCGCACAGTTCGGACACCTGGAACACGCCTTCGATCATCGACAGCGAATCGGCGTCGATCAGATTGCGCGCGTGCGCGTCCTGGAGGATTTCGAGAAGCTCGCTGCGCGAGTCGGGCTCGGGCGAGATGAAGTCGGTCAGCCGCTCGAGAAGGGAGCGCTTTTCCTGCGGTTTGTCGGTGTGTCGTCGACTGGGATAGGAGTCGTTCATGGTGGTGCGCCCTTGGCCTGTTCGTGACCTGGCGCGCTGTTGCGGAAGGGAAAGGATACATCATGCGTGTGGCGCGCCCATGTATGGGATGCCACGCAGCCCATCCTATCGCAGATGGGCGGGCGCCGCGTGGCGGAAAAAAACGCCGATCGGGCGGCGCCGCGCGATCCTGCGGTGATGACTGAGTTCCGCCGCTTTTTAAGGGATTTATTGACGACGGTCAGGCTCCTTGTCCCTCTTTTACTTTTTGCTTTCTGCGATGCGGCTTTAATGGCCACCCAGTCCAGTCAGGAAACAGGAGGCCAAGATGGTCAATTCATCGTTGCGCAACGCCGCGTGGTGCGTGCCGGCGCTGCTCATCATGCTAGGCGGTTGCGCGACGGAAGCATCGCGGACCCTGCCGGTTGCGCAAGTGGCCGTTGCCGCCACGCCTTATGCGGGCAAACCGGTGGCCGTCGCCGTCGGCAAATTCGATAACCGCTCAAGCTACATGCGCGGCATCTTCACCGACGGCATCGACCGTCTGGGCGGCCAGGCGAAAACCATCCTCATCACGGCGCTCCAGCAGAGCGGGCGCTTCAACGTGCTCGATCGCGACAATCTCGAAGAGATTCGCCAGGAAGCGGGCTTCGCGAAGCAGGCTCAGGCGCTCAAGGGCGCGCGCTACGTTCTTACCGGCGATGTCACCGAGTTCGGTCGCAAGGAAGTCGGCGATCAGCAACTGTTCGGCATCCTCGGCCGCGGCAAGAGCCAGGTCGCCTACGCCAAGGTCAGTCTCAACGTGGTGGATACGGTGACGTCCGAAGTCGTGCTGTCCGCTCAGGGCGCGGGCGAGTACAGCCTGTCGAGCCGCGAGGTGATCGGCTTCGGCGGCACCCAGGGCTACGACTCGACGCTCAACGGCAAGGTGCTCGACATGGCGATTCAGGAAGCCGTCAACCGCCTGTCCGAGCGGGTCGATGGCGGCGCGCTCGGCGCTGTTCGCTAGGTTGCCGACGGATTTCCGGCGGATGCGGTCGGTATGCCCGGCATCCGCGACAAAAACTATTTTGAGATTTTTGCGATGAAACAACGATCGAATCGCCTGCGCGGGGTGACGCTCGCCGGCATGGCCGCAGCGGGCGTCATCATGGTCGGCTGCGCCAGCCCGTCAACGCCGCCGCTATACGGCTGGGAGGGCTACCAGCCGCAGGTCTACGACAATCTGCAGGGCAAATCGAGCCCTGACGCCCAGATCGACGCACTCGAAAAGAGCCTGCAGCAAATGCGCGGCAAGGGTGAGCGTCCGCCGCCTGGCTTCCATGCACATCTGGGCGCGCTTTACGCAAGTGTGGGCAAGGGACAGCAGGCCCAGCAGGAATTGCTGGCCGAGAAAGAAGCCTTTCCCGAATCGTCCGCGTACATGGACTTTCTGTTGAAGAACCTCACGAGATAAGACCGCCCATGTTGAATCTTTCACACCTCAAGTCGCTGGTCGTGCTGGCGATGGCTGCGACGCTTGCCGCATGCGCGGGCGCGCCGAAGCAGGCCGTCGATTACACCGCGCTGCGCGCCGCCAAACCGCGCACGATCGTGGTCCTGCCGCCGCTGAACGAAACCGCCGACGTGAACGCAACGAACGGCATGCTTTCGCAGATGACGATGCCGCTGGCGGAATCCGGCTATTACGTGCTGCCGGTCGCCGAAGTCGCGGAAACCTTCCGCCAGAACGGCCTCACCACGCCGGCGGACATTCAGGAAGTCTCGCCTGCGAAGCTGCGGCAGATCTTCGGCGCGGACGCCGCGCTCTACACGAAGGTGACGCAGTACGGCTCGGTTTATCAGGTGGTCGATGCCAATACCTACGTGGGCGCGTCCGCGAAGCTCGTGAGTCTGGGCAATGGCGACGTGCTCTGGCAGGGCACGGCGAGCGCGAACGGCAAGGAACTTGGCAATGCGTACGTGGGTGGGGGTTTGATCGGCGCGCTGGTGCAGGCGGCGGTGAAGCAGATCGCGCACTCATTGAGCGACGAAAGCCAGAAGGTGGCGGGACTGACGAGCCGCAAGCTGCTTTCGGCCGGACAGCCGAACGGCTTGCTGTACGGGCCGCACTCGCCCAAATACGGCACCGACTGAATGACGCGGTTCGATTAGAACCTTCGCGTGATGGTTTTAGCCGCGGCGCTGCCGCGGCTTTTTCATTCCTGCGCGCAGCGCACCAGCAACCTTTCCAGCGCGCGATCCGGCATGCCGCTTTCGCGCAGCGCTTCCACGGTGCGGCGCACGTAGTCGAGCGTCGTGCCATAACGGCCGCTGGCGCAGCCGAACACGGTGCGCACGGTGTCTTCGCCGAGCTTGCCGGTATAGGTGGCCACATCGCGCCGCATAACGAAAGCCAGCGCCGACACGCGCCGCCCGTCCGCTAGCACGCACGGCAGCCACGCGGGCCGATACGAGCCCATCGGCATTTCGCGCCGCCACAGCGCTTCC
Source organism: Paraburkholderia sp. (assembly GCF_035948235.1). Taxonomy (GTDB): domain Bacteria; phylum Pseudomonadota; class Gammaproteobacteria; order Burkholderiales; family Burkholderiaceae; genus Paraburkholderia. Next base: position 12,053 of record NZ_DASZJJ010000254.1, read on the forward strand.
ATATGCGGCATCACTCCGTCGGCGGCGAGACGAAATGCCACGCCTGCGCACGAACCGCCGCGATCGAGCGCGAGCACGAGGCCCGGTTGCTCGGGCGTGCCGCGATTCACGCGCGACCACAGATACAGCCCGCGATGGTAGCCGTGCACGCGCGAGCGCACGCTTTCGACGGTCGGCAAACCGGGGTTCCAGATCAGCGAGCCATAGCCGAACAGCCAGATATCGCTCTTACCGTCCCATTGCTTGAGCGTGCAGTCGAGCGAGGCGCGCAGTTCGTCTTCGCTGAGCAGGCGCGATTCGCCCAGATATGGCGGATAGCCGGGGCAGGGCGCCGCGCTCTCCACCCGCTCGCTTGCCTCGGAGCGGGGCACTTCACCAGAAACGTTCGAGCGCTTGTCGTTGAGCTTGTCGTTCATGTCGGGCTGGGCAGGAGAGCGGGGGATCGTGCGATCGTGCCCTTACTTGTACGGGTCGGGAAAGCCTAGCGAGGCGAGGACTTCGGTTTCGATGCCTTCCATCTCTTCGGCTTCGGCGTCGTCCTCGTGATCGTAGCCCTGCGCGTGCAGCGTGCCGTGCACGAGCAGGTGAGCATAATGCGACGACAGCGGCTTGCCCTGTTCGGCTGCTTCCTTCGCCACCACCGGGCAGCAGAGGATCAGGTCGCCGGTCACGGGATCGTCCTCGCTCTCCGCGTAGGCGAAGGTGAGGACGTTGGTGGCGTAGTCCTTGCCGCGATAGGTGCGGTTGAGCGTGCGGCCTTCTTCGGCGTCGACGAAGCGCACGGTCAGTTCCGCGTCGGCAAAGAGCGCCGCCTTGATCCACGCGGCCACGGTTGCGCGGGGCAGCGCGGCCTTGTGCTCGGGGAACGCCTTCGCGGCGGGGAACTGCACGTTCAGTTTGAGTTTCGGTGCGCGTGCCATGATGTTGTGTCGATCGGGCGGGTTAGCGCCCGTCGACCTTGGCCTCGTCCTTCTTCAGATGCGCCGCGTCGTAGGCTTCGACGATACGCGCGACGAGCGGGTGACGCACCACGTCCGCACTCGTGAAGTGCGTGACGGCGATGCCGCGCACGTCCTTCAGCACATGCTGCGCTTCGATCAGGCCGCTCTTGTGGCCGCGCGGCAAGTCGATCTGCGTGGTGTCGCCGGTCACGACCGCCTTCGAGCCAAAGCCAATCCGCGTGAGGAACATCTTCATCTGTTCGGGCGTGGTGTTCTGCGCCTCGTCGAGAATGATGAACGCGTGATTGAGCGTACGGCCGCGCATATAGGCGAGCGGCGCGATTTCGATCATCTGGCGCTCGAACATCTTCGCGGTCTTGTCGAAACCGAGCAGATCGTAAAGCGCGTCGTACAGCGGGCGCAGATACGGATCGACCTTCTGCGACAGGTCGCCTGGCAAAAAGCCCAGACGCTCGCCCGCTTCCACAGCCGGACGCGTGAGCACGATGCGCTTGACCTGATCGCGCTCGAGCGCGTCAACGGCGCAGGCCACCGCAAGATAGGTCTTGCCCGTGCCCGCCGGCCCGATGCCGAAGGTCACGTCGTGCGAAATGATCTGCTTGAGGTACTCGCGCTGCGCGGGCGTGCGACCGCGCAGGTCGGCGCGGCGCGTGTAGAGCTTCGGGCCTTGTTCCTCGATGTCGATATCGAGGCCGGCCGGTTCGTCGAACGGGTGGTCCGGATCGCCGCGAAAACGCGGATCGATCGCTTCGTCGGCGTTGTTGCCGTTGCCGCCGTTGCCATTGCTGCGCACGCCCATCGCAGCCGGATGACGCGCTTCGACCAGCGCAAGCTGGATATCGTCCACGGACAGCGGATCGCGCGCCTTGTTGTAGAAGTTTTCGAGCGCGGCCAGCGCGAGCTTCGCGCCACGGCCACGGATCGAGATGCGATGCCCGCGACGCGCGAGCGTGACGTCGAGGGCTTGCTCGATCTGCCGCAGGTTCTCGTCGAGCGGACCGCAGAGGTTGGCGAGCCGCGCGTTGTCGTCGTGCGGCGCGGTGAATTCCAGATGCTGCTGATTCGGCTTCAAGGTGTCTCTGAACTCCCGTGTTCCGTGGAGGGCGCGCAGGCGCGCCCGGTGCGTGACTTAACGCTTAACGCGACATTTAGTGCGAAACCGCCGCATTGCCCTCGTGCGCGAGCACCAGCTCGCCGCGCAGCGAGTGCGGGTAGGCGTGATTGATCTTCACGTCGATCATCTGGCCAATCAGGCGCGCGTGCGAAGCGATCGGCGCCGGGAAGTTGACCACGCGGTTGTTCTCGGTGCGGCCCGACAGTTCGCTCGGGTCCTTGCGCGACGGGCCTTCGACCAGAATGCGCTCGACCCGGCCCACCATCGACTGGCTGATGCGCTGCACGTTCTCTTCGATCGTGGCCTGCAGATGCTGCAGACGCTTGAGCTTCACTTCGCGCGGCGTGTCGTCTTCCAGGTTCGCGGCGGGCGTGCCCGGCCGCGGGCTGTAGATGAACGAAAAGCTGGTGTCGTAGCTCATCTCTTCGACAAGCTTCATGGTCTTTTCGAAGTCCTCTTCCGTCTCGCCCGGGAAGCCAACGATGATATCCGTCGACAGCGACAGGTCAGGGCGGATCGCGCGCAGCTTGCGGATCACCGACTTGTATTCGAGCACCGTGTATCCGCGCTTCATCGCCATCAGCACGCGGTCCGAACCGTGCTGCACCGGCAGGTGCAGATGGCTCACGAGCTTGGGCACCTTGGCGTAGGTGTCGATCAGACGCTGCGTGAATTCCTTCGGGTGCGAAGTGGTGTAGCGGATGCGCTCGATGCCGGGGATTTCCGCGACATATTCGATCAGCGTGGCGAAGTCGGCGACATCTTCAGCGCCTTGCGTGAGCGCGCCCAGATACGCGTTGACGTTCTGGCCAAGCAGCGTGACTTCACGCACGCCCTGGTCGGCCAGACCCGCGACTTCGGTCAGCACGTCGTCCAGCGGACGCGAGACTTCTTCGCCGCGCGTGTAGGGCACGACGCAGTAGCTGCAGTACTTCGAGCAGCCTTCCATGATCGAGACGAAAGCGCTCGGGCCTTCCACGCGCGCGGGCGGCAGATGGTCGAACTTTTCGATTTCGGGGAAGGTGATGTCGACCTGCGCACGGCCCGAGGCGCGGCGCGCGTCGATCATCTGCGGCAGGCGGTGCAGCGTCTGCGGGCCGAACACCAGATCGACGTACGGCGCGCGCTGCACGATGGAGGCGCCTTCCTGGCTCGCCACGCAGCCGCCCACGCCGATCAGCAGGTTCGGGTTCGCTTCTTTCAACTCGCGCACGCGGCCGAGTTCGGAGAACACCTTTTCCTGCGCCTTTTCGCGCACCGAGCAGGTGTTGAACAGGATCACGTCCGCATCTTCGGGCGTGTCGGTCTTCACGAGGCCTTCAGCCGCGCCGAGTACGTCGACCATCTTGTCGGAGTCGTACTCGTTCATCTGGCAGCCGTAGGTCTTTACATAAACTTTTTTGGTCATCGGGTTTCGCCGTTCGCAGTGGTTCACCTGGGGGCGTCGTCCGGTTGATGCACTCAATGCACGTCGGGACTACGGTGAAAAATGAGGGCTGAAACGGGTGGCCGGGCCGCGAGGGCTTGGGGCGCACTGTGGGGCGGTTCGCTTGCGGCTTTTAGTGGTGCGGTTGCGTACGCGATATTGCGCAAGCTTCGCTTCTTATGCCGCCGTTTTTCGACGCAAACCGTCGTTCAGCCGAATCCGACATTATAGCCTTATGCCTCGACGCGTTTGCGGCGGCGCGAGCGGCCCGCGGTGCTGCCGCTCGCCACGCTGGCGACCTCGCCGCAAGCGTCTTCGGCGCCGGGCACGAGCGCGCTCAACTCGCCCGAAGTCTGCGCGAAACGCTCGGTCAGAAACTCCAGCAGCGCGCGCACGCGCGGCGCCAGATAACGGTTGCGGTGATAGAGCGCGTGCACGGGCGCATCGGCGTAGCGCCAGTCGGGCATCACGATCTGCAGGCGCCCGGCGCGCAGGTCGTCGGCCACGTCCCAGATCGATTTCACCGACAACCCATAACCGCACAGCGTCCACTGGCGCACGGCTTCGCCGTCTGAGCTTTCCAGCGCGTTTTCCAGCGGCACGACGTAGGTCTGCGATTCGACACCGCGCTTGCCATGAGTAAACCGCCATTCGTTGACCGGTCCCGCTGGCGAGCCGATCACGATGCAGTCGAAGCGGGCCAGATCGGCCGGATCGCGCGGCTCGCCGTGTTTCGCGATGTATTTGGGCGCCGCGCACAGCACGCGCGGGTTGGGCGCGAGCCGCCGTGCGACCAGCGAACTGTCGCTGGGGATGCCGAAACGGATCGCCAGATCGATGTCTTCCTGCACGAGATTCGAGATCGAGTCGGTAAGCGTGAGCGCGAAGCGCACTTCGGGGTAGCGCGCGCGGAACTCGTCGAGCCACGTCATCAGCAGATTGCGGCCGAAGTCGGAAGTCGCCGAAATCCGCACCTTGCCGCGCACCGCGTTCTGGCCCTCCTGAAGCGCAGCCTTGGCGTCGTCGAGCGAGCGCAGCGCGTGTTCGCTACAGGTGAGATAACTGCGTCCTTCGTCGGTGAGCCGCAACTGGCGAGTGGTGCGCTCGAACAGGCGCGCATGCAATTCGGCTTCGAGCCGCGCGAGGCGTGCGCTTGCCGCAGCGGGCGTGAGGCCGAGCTTGCGGCCCGCCGCCGAGAGGCTGCCGAGCCGCGCCGCCTCCACGAAAAGGCGCACATCGCCGAGATTGTCCATACGCGATTATTAGATGCCGATTGAAAATGCTTCAAATGCTACGCCAATTATCAAAATCGCGTAGAGCGCCGACAATGCGCGTGTTTTTACGGGTTTTCCCTCGCGGCCTTGCTTTGTGGGGGCCAAGGACACGCCATGCAACTCGATCACGTCACCCTCGTCACGCCCGATCTGGAAGGCGCGCGCCGCTTTTTCTGCGATATCGCCGGTCTGGAGAACGGCCCGCGTCCGCCTTTTTCTGTGGGCGGCTACTGGCTGTATTCGAGCGGTCTGGACGCCCGCCCGATCGTCCATCTGGTCGAGGCGACGATGCCCGGCGCGCGGCCCGCACGCGTCGCGCCGCGTTTCGATCACGTGGCGTTGCGCGTCGCGCCCGGCGACGAGTGGCAGGCGTTGCTCGCGCGGCTCGTGGCGCACGACGTGCCGTACCAGGTGGCGGACGTGCCCTTGACCAACGAGCGCCAGCTTTTCGTGGCGCTGGCGCCTGGCGTCGTCGTCGAGTTTGTGACGGCGGCGCGCTGATCCGCACTGATCCGCACTGACCGTTTATCCAACATCCCAGGCTTCATCCGGAGATTTCGATGCCTATCCCCTTGCTCGCGCTGGCGATCAGCGCCTTTGCCATCGGCACCACCGAGTTCCTCATCATGGGCCTGCTGCCCGATGTCGCGCGCGATCTGGGCGTGACGATCCCTGCCGCCGGACTGCTCGTGACCGGCTACGCACTGGGTGTGGCGGTGGGCGCGCCGCTGCTCGCCGTGCTCACCAGCCGCATGCCGCGCAAGCTCGCGCTGCAACTGCTGATGGGCGTGTTCATCGTCGGCAACGTGATGTGCGCTCTTGCCGATAACTACTCGCTGCTGATGGTCGCGCGCGTGGTGGCCTCGTTTGCGCACGGTTCGTTCTTCGGCATCGGCGCGGTGGTGGCGGCCTCGCTCGTGCCGCAGGAAAAGCGCGCCAGCGCCATCGCACTGATGTTCACGGGGCTTACGCTTGCGACGGTGCTGGGCGTGCCGTTCGGCACGGCCATCGGCCAGCAGTTCGGCTGGCGCGTGGCGTTCTGGATCGTGAGCGCGCTGGGCGTGATTTCGCTGATCGGCGTGAGCGTGCTGGTGCCGAACCAGCACGACAGCGGCCCCGTCAGCCTGGGTCACGAAGTGCGCGTGCTGCGCGATCCGCAAGTGTGGATGGCGCTCGGCATGACGGTGCTGGGCTTTGGCGGCGTGTTCGTGGTGTTCACCTATATCGCGCCGATTCTGGAGCAGGTGAGCGGTTTCTCGCCGCGCGGCGTGACGCTCATGCTGGTGCTGTTCGGCGTGGGGCTCACGCTTGGCAACACGCTTGGCGGCAAGCTGGCGGACCGCGCGCTGATGCCGTCGCTGATGGGCATTCTGGTCGCGCTGGCCGTGGTCATGGCGATTTTCACGAAGACCAGTCATGCGAGCGTGCCCGCCGCCGTCACGCTGTTCGTGTGGGGCATCGCCGCGTTCGCCACCGTGCCGCCGTTGCAGATGCGCGTGGTTGCGAAGGCCGCTGCCGCGCCGAATCTCGCCTCGACGCTCAATATCGGCGCCTTCAACGTGGGCAATGCGCTGGGCGCGTGGCTGGGCGGTCTGGCGATCGCGCGCGGTGTGGCGCTCGATGCGCTGCCGTGGGTGGCGGCGGCGGTCGCGATTGCGGCGCTTGTGCTGACGTGGATCGCGGCGCGGCTGGACTCGCGCAACACGTCTTCGAAACCGGCGAACGCGGTCAAAGTCGCGGTGCAGCAGGACGCGTGCTGAAGCGGTAACGGAGGCGTTGGCCGACACCTTGCGCGCATATCGTCAGGACGCGAAAGCATTCCCGAAATCGCGCTCTGCAATGCTGATATCAGTGTGAAGATAACTTCGTTGGGCGCGGCCGGAGCCGATGCTAGTCTTGCCTCCATTCAAGTTCTAGCGCCACTAACGGCGCGCCTGGGAGGCAGCCATGCATTCACCGCTCGCGCTCGTGAGGGACGCGCAGGCCGATCGTCCGAACGTACATCGCAGTACTACGCATCGGACGACGGATTCGCAACATGACATCGCCGACGATCTCGGTGTGCCGTCATCGGCGTTGTCCGCCGATGCACTCGGCACGAACGGCGCCGTGCGCGGCGAAGGCCCGTTCGACGCGCTCGAATATCTGGTTGGCGTAAATCTCGCGCGACTGCGTGCCGAGCGGCAACTGTCGCTCGACGCCCTGGCCCGCGCCTCGGGTGTCTCGCGCGCCATGCTTGCGCAGGTCGAGTCGGCGCGCAGCGTGCCGTCGATCAAGGTGCTGTGCAAGGTGGCGGCAGCGCTCAAGGTGTCGGTATCGGCGTTTTTGCGTCGCCATGCGGTGAGCGGTTTCGAGCATTTGCCTGCCGATCGCGCCGCACGCCGCGTCAGCGCCGATGGCCGTTATTCGGCGCGCGCGCTGTATCCGGAAGACGGCCCGGCCACCGCCGAATTCCACGAACTGCGCATCGCGCCGTTGCACACGGAGCCGGGCACGCGCCGCGCGCCGGGCACGACGGTCAATCTGGTGGTGAGCGAGGGCACGCTGGAAGTGAGCGTGCACGACCGCCGCCAGTTGCTGGCGACCGGCGACGCCATCGTGTTCGATGCCGACCAGCCGCACAGCCTGCGCAATCCCGGCGACACCGAAGCGCGCGTGTTCCGCGTGACGCTCAACGCCGAAACGCCGCCGCGCTGGGATGTGCCGCAAGGCGTGGGCGTGGGCGTGAACGACAACGGCAACGGCAACGGCGAAGCGCTGGCTGCGCAACAGCCGGCGTGAGCGCAGCCCAAAAACGGCGTGGTGCAGTGCACAAGACCCGCCGCGCGCCTTTTGTCTACTGGTTTTTTACCGCGCTGCACGAAAGTGCGGCCTGTTGTATTCTTTGCCCGCCGGCTAAATCAGGCCGGTAATCAGTGCGTCTTCAGGGCGGGGTGAAATTCCCCACCGGCGGTAAGCCGGCTGCGCCGCAAGGCAACAGCCAGCAAGCCCGCGAGCGCCCGCGCGAAGTGGTTTGAATGTGCGTGGGGTCAGCAGATCTGGTGCGAAGCCAGAGCCGACGGTCATAGTCCGGATGGAAGAAGATGTGCAGATGGTCATGTTTGCCCATCCGCCGCGGCTTTCCGGCCTGCGCGCGTGTCATCGTCGATTGGCTTTACCGGTCGATTTTCGAGATGCGTGGCGTGTGCCGGACGACGTGCGACGGGGATTCCTGTCTGTTTGCAATGCCCTGAAACGTTTTTCGCCCAACTCTTGCGAGGAGCGTTTCACATGTCCTTTACCCGCAATGCTGTATCCGCCGATGCGCCGTTCGACGCCATCGCCGATCTTCCCCTGCTCGAAACCGAAGCCGTGCCGCCGCGCATTGCCGCCGCGCTGCAAGCCATGCGCGAAGGCCGTCCGGTCGTGCTGCAGGACGACCACGACCGCGAAGACGAAGCCGATCTCGTCTGCGCCGCCGAGCGCCTGACCAACGAGACGATGGCGCTGTTCATCCGCGAGTGCAGCGGCATCGTCTGCCTGTGCCTGTCCGACGAGAAAGTCGAAGCGCTCGAACTGCCGCCGATGGTCTCGCATAACGAAAGCCGCAACCGCACCGCCTTCACGGTCTCGATCGAGGCGCGCGACGGCGTGAGCACGGGCGTGTCGGCGGCTGACCGCGTGACGACGATCCGTGCGGCCATCGCCGCCGATGCGAAGCCCGAACACATCGTGCGTCCGGGCCACGTGTTCCCGCTGCGCGCGCAGCCGGGCGGCGTGCTGGCGCGCCGTGGCCACACCGAAGGCACGGTCGATCTGGCCGCGCTGGCGGGTCTGGCTCCTGCCGGCGTGCTGTGCGAGCTGATGAACCCGGACGGCACGATGGCGCGCGGCCAGCAGGTCGACGACTTCGCGAAGCTGCACAATCTGCCGATGCTCACGATCGCCGAGCTGGTCGAATTCCGCGAGTCGCTGGCGCTCGCGCGCGAGCGTAGCGCCGAGCTGGTTTGAGGCTCACGGACGCTGTGATGAGGCGTCCTTGAAAGCGAAAACGGCGCGTGTGGCCTTTATGGCCCACGCGCCGTTTTACTTGTCAGGCGGCTTATTGAATCGGCTTAAGACTGCACGTCGCCGAACTCGCCGCGCACGCCCGCTTCCACCAGCGCGGGCAGTTCGTCCATGTGTTCCATGATGCGCGTGATGCCCATCTCGCGCAGCACGTCGGCATAGCCCGACGGGATATGGCTCGCGCCCACGAAGGCGATCGTCTTCATGCCCGCCGCGCGCGCGGCGTTCAGCCCGGAGAGGCTGTCCTCGACCACCAGGCACCGCGACGGCTCGACGCCGAGCGTTTGCGCCGCATGCAGATAGACATCGGGATAAGGCTTGGGCCGCGAGACCATTTCGGCGCTGAAGATCCGGTCGCCGAAGATCGTGTCGAGCCCGGCGCGCCGCACCGAGGCGTGCACGCGCGTGAGGCGGCTGTTCGAGACCACGGCGGCGGGCAGCTTGACCTGGCGCAGTGCGTCGCGCACGCCGTTGATCGGACTCACCGATTCGGCGATCGCGACTTCGCAGTTGTGATCGATGGTGTCGAGAAAATTCTCGGGCATCGTCAGATCGAAGCGCGTGGCGACATCGGCGAGAAAACGCGAGGTCTGCTGGCCGAATGCGCCAGCCACGGCGGCGCGGAAATCGACGCCGGGAAACGTGCGGCTGAGGGTATCGAAGATGACGTGGTCGGCAATGACTTCGCTGTCGACGAGCACGCCGTCACAGTCGCAGATGAGATGGTCGATCATGCGCAAGACGAAAAAGGCGGGGACGCTCGCGACCTGAAATCAGGCGGCGAGCCCGCGTGGGCCGGCAAGGCGGGACGTTTGAAAGCCTAATGATACGTGCTTTTGCGGGCATGGCGTCGGCTCGCAGGGGCGGTGGCCGCGCGGGCCGTGCGTCCTGGGTGTCGCGCACGCCGGGCGATGCGACAATGAGCGATCAATTCGACAGTGGGGAAAGCGATGCGTGGACTTGCGATGACCGGCGCGGCGGTGCTCATCGTATGCGCGGCCGTGGGTGTGAGTGGCTGTGCGAATACGTCGGGGCTGGTGGGGGGATGGCGCGCGCCGCCTTTCGCCGACCTGCAGCAGATGTGCGGCGCGCAGCAGCCCGATTACGGCGCAGACACGCAGGCCGTCTATTCGGCGGTTTATGACGCCTATGTCGCGAACCGCCACGGCAAGCTGCCGCAGGATCAGTTCTGCGGCTTCCAGGCGGGCCTCGCGCAGCATTACGCGGCTAACGCCGGTGGCGCCGCTTCGCCGGGCGCCGCCGCGCGGAATGCCTGGGTCGAGTATCTCAACGCGCAGCGCGCGCAGGCGCTCACCTGGCGCGCGTCGGCGGACCCCACCTTGCGCGGCGGTTGAGCGAGCGGGAAAGAACGTGCAGCGATAAAAAAATGGTCACGCGGGCATGAAGCGCGCGGGTCCGCGTGACCATGCACTGCAGGCGCAAACGTCTACTGCCGTGCGCCTGCATCGGGGATGGGCTCGACACAGCGTTCTGGCGGACGATCCCAACGTCCGCACAGGTCGAGAGAATGGGGTGAGTGACGGATCGTTCCGGGAAGGCTCGCCGGGTCAGGAAAACCGTTTGATCGCACGCAACGCAGAATCGCCAATTTCAGTCAGCCGCCATTGCTGGAGGCCGGAGGCGAGGCGTTCCAGTTGGACGAGTTGGCGTTCGAGGAGGGCGTCCAGTTCTTCGCGTTCCATGTCAATCTGATTGGGCGCGTCCTTCACTAGCAGCAGGGTGGCGAATTCATGCGGACTCAGCATCTTTCTCTCCGTGTTGCCGCATCAGAGGTCAACGCGCGCGTGGGCTTAAGCGACGAGCTGACAGTCATGCGGTGGGCGTGCGTGAAAGCCTGCGACGGCGCGATGCGCATGCCGGATGGGCGGATCGTTTGCTGTCGTGCGTCATGAGCCTGAAAGGCCATCGACGAATCAACCAAACGACATCCAGCCTGGATCGGCGCCGGGGAACTGCAGTGTAGGCAAACGCGTTGCGTTGTACAAACCACACCCCAAAAATATTCCCTTTGACATTCGGCGCCTGCAGCGGCGGTCGAGCCGCGCGCGCAGATCCTTGATTTCACTTGAAGTTCGTGCCGCGATGCAAGAATGCGCAATGATTCGCGCCGCGTCGCGCCACGCCGTATCGTTTGAATCGACAGGCTTCAAGGCTGCGCACCGCTGGCGCGCACATCGTCAAGCGGCCAGCGTGGAAGGATTCCTCAGTTATGCGTTTTAGCCCTTTATCCCATTGACGCCAGCTTTCAGGCGCGCCAATTGCACAGGATTGCAAACCGTTGTACGCCCGCAGCCAACGGGCGCGGCGCGAAATGCGGCCCCCAGCGTGTTTGAAAGGCAGGCTCGCATCCGCAGTCAGCCGTGCTCTGCATCAGTCAGGCCAGGCGTCCATAGAGGCTTACAAAGTCGATACTGCCCGGAACTGGCGGGATCGGGATCGGTCTGTGCTATCGGACTGCAGCTTTGCAGAACAGCAGCTAAGATGAAGTTAAAAGGGCTAGTACCTTTCGCTACGCGGCCTGGGCGCAAGACCGGCTAGCGAGGACCGGTGCAGCATGGGCCGATACCGCTTTGGGAGCACGACAGAATGCGCAATGATATTGAGCCAGGTCATGTGATGCCTTGGCGCATCGAAGACATCGACCTCACGCGGATCGACCGCCAACGTGCCGCAGCCAACGAAGACCTGCTGCTGCTTCTGTGCGCGGCATCGTTTATCGAAAGCGGCTCGGACCTGTACACGAGCAACCTGAGCGTGTTCTTCAACGGCGATCCGGAAGTTTCCGACTGGCTCAACAACGAGTGGGAGCACGAGGAACTCCAGCACGGCCGCGCGCTGAAGACCTACATCAACTACGTGTGGCCGGAATTCGACTGGGATACCGCCTTTCGCAACTTCTTCGAGGAATATTCGAAGACCTGTTCGTTCGAAGAGTTCGAAAAGACGCGCGCGCTCGAAATGGTTGCGCGCTGCGTGGTGGAGACGGGCACGGCCACGCTCTATCGCGCGATCAACGAATGTTCGGACGAGCCGGTGCTCAAGGAAATCACCGACAACATCCGCACCGACGAAGTGCGTCACTACAAGCACTTTTTCAAGTACTTCAAGAAGTACAACCAGGTTGAAGGGCACGGGCGCATCGCCGTGCTGGGTGCGCTGATGCGCCGCGTGATGGAGATCAAAAACGAGGACTCGGAGATCGCGTTGCGTCATGTGTTCGCGATCCGCTATCCCGACCGCGCGAAGGATTCGGCTTATAACCGCGAACTCACCGCGCGCGTGAACAAGCTGGTGCGCCACAATCTGTCCGCCGACATGTGCGTGAAGATGTTGCTCAAGCCGCTCGATCTACCCGCGCGCATTGCTCCGAGCGTGCTTTATCCGCTCACGAAGATCACGCAGCACGTGTTCTTCCGCTGATTTTTCGGCGTCGATAAAGAAAAAGCCCGCTGTCTAGCGGGCTTTTTTTGCATCAAGATGCGGTTTGTGCCGATCAGCGGTCGCGCTGGCCGTTGCCGTCGCGGCGCGAGCCGCCCTGACGTCCGCCGCCGCCGAGCAGGGCGCCGGGGTTCGACTGCGGCTTGCGCTGCGGACGGCCCAGTGCGCTCTCGTGCGAGACGCCGCGCTGGCTTTCGCGGCGCGTGTGTTCGCCACGGTTGCCCGGGTTGGCGTTGTGGTTCGCTGCGGCTTGTTGCTTCACGGGCTTCGCGGTGCGGATAGCGTTCGATGCCGGTTTGGCCGCGCGCTGGCCACCATTGCCACCGCCGTTGCCACCATTACCGCCGCCGTTGCCCGCCGAAGCGCGATTGCTTTCACGGCCACCCTCGCGACCACCTTCACGGCCACCCTCGCGATTGCCGCCGCGCGACTCGCGGCCTTGCGCGGGCTTCGCGCCGCCGCCATTGCCACGTTCGCCACCGTTCGCGCCTTGCGACGCGCCGCGTCCCTGGCCTTGCTGGCCACGCCCTTGCTGCTGACCGCGTCCTTGCGGCTGGCCACGGCGCTGGATCGGCTCGGGCTTCGCGTTCGGGTCCGGCTCGAAGCCGGGAATCACTTCCTGCGGCACCGCGCGCTTGATGAGGCGCTCGATATCCTTGAGCAGCTGATGCTCGTCCACGCACACGAGCGACACCGCTTCGCCCGTCGCGCCCGCGCGGCCCGTACGGCCGATGCGGTGCACGTAGTCTTCCGGCACGTTCGGCAGGTCGAAGTTGACCACATGCGGCAGTTGATCGATGTCGATGCCGCGCGCGGCGATGTCGGTTGCCACCAGCACCTGCAGCGTGGCGTCCTTGAACTCGGACAGCGCGCGCGTACGCGCCGACTGGCTCTTGTTGCCGTGGATCGCCAGCGCGCTGATGCCGTCCTTCGTAAGCTGTTCGGCCAGACGGTTCGCGCCGTGCTTGGTGCGCGTGAACACCAGCACCTGGAACCAGTTGTGCTGGCGGATCAGGTGCGTGAGCAGCTCGCGCTTGCGGTCGCGATCGACCGGATAAACCTTCTGCGCCACGGTTTCCGCCGTGGTGTTGCGGCGTGCGACTTCGATCAGCGCGGGCGAGTCGAGCAGGCTGTCGGCGAGTGCCTTGATCTCGTCGGCGAAAGTGGCCGAGAAGAGCAGGTTCTGGCGCTTGGGCGGCAACTTCGCGAGCACGCGCTTGATGTCGTGGATGAAGCCCATGTCGAGCATGCGATCGGCTTCGTCGAGCACGAGGATTTCGAGCTGCGAGAGGTCGATGGTCTTCTGCTGCATGTGGTCGAGCAGGCGGCCAGGCGTCGCCACCACGATGTCCACGCCGCGCTTGAGCGCGTCGATCTGCGGATTGATGCCCACGCCGCCGAACATCACCGTCGACTTGATCTTCAGGTACTTGCCGTAGGCGCGCACGCTTTCTTCCACCTGGGCGGCCAGCTCACGCGTGGGCGTGAGGATCAGCGCGCGCACCACGCGCTTGCCGTTCGCGGCCGGAGCGGCGCTGTCGGTCAGGCGTTGCAGGATCGGCAGCGTGAAGCCTGCGGTCTTGCCGGTGCCAGTCTGCGCACCGGCGAGCAGGTCGCCGCCGCCGAGCACGGCCGGGATGGCTTGCGTCTGGATGGGCGTAGGCGTGGTGTAGCCGAGTTCGTTGACAGCGCGGACCAGCGGTTCGGACAAGCCGAGAGAATCGAAAGACATAAACACCTGTTGTATTGCAGTATCGCGGGCGGCAGGCGCTGCCGTTATCCGGCGCGCCAGGATCCGCTCGCGTTGATTCGGACGGCACGCCAGTGCGCGCGCCGCTTGTCGGCGCTTCTCAGGAGCGCCGGCTGGCATGGGTTTGCATCGCGCGGCCGCGGACACTGCGGCCGCCGCGCGATATGACTTCGTGTGGATTCCCGGAGGGATGCGTCAGGCGACGTAGCCTGCGACGCTCACGAATTGACAGACGCTCCCGGCTAGCACGAACAGATGCCAGATTCCATGTCCGTGCCGGATGCGTTCGTCATTGACGAAAAAATAAATGCCGACGCTGTAGATGATGCCGCCGGCCAGCAGCCACGCGACGCCGCCTGTGGGCAACGTGCTGATGAGCGGCTTGACCGCGACCAGCGCGAGCCAGCCCATCACCACGTACAGCACCATCGACAACATCCGCGTGCGGCGCCCAAGCGTAAGCTCCTGCGCAATGCCGAGTGCGGCCAGCCCCCAGCTTACGCCGAAGAGCGACCAGCCCCACGGCCCGCGCAGCGTAACGAGCGAGAACGGAGTATAGCTGCCCGCGATCAGCAGATAGATCGCGGCATGGTCGCACTTCTGCAGCACGGCCTTGATGCGCGGCCCGCGCACACCGTGATACAGCGTGGAAATCGTGTACAGCGCGCACAGCATCGCGCCGTAGACGGCGAAGCTCACGACCTTGTACGCGTCGTGATCGAGCGCCCCGAGCGTCACGAGCGAAACCAGCCCCGCGATCGACAACATTGCGCCCACGAGGTGAGTAATGCTGTTCAGACGCTCACCAGCGTGCATGACGACAACTCCTTGTTCTTCTTGCCCCGCAGCGTCGCCATGCCGATTCTGGGTCGTCATGACGATGTGGCGCCGGTGCGGCGCTGCAAACCTGCTTTGCTGCCGCGTGCCGTGCGCCTGTCGCGCCGTGCTCAAAAAAACCGTTCGTTCAACTTTGTTCGACTGCCCGGGTCCGCTGGGCGGACCGCCAAATAGCGAAGGGCGCAGCCGGCGGCGTTTTGCCGGCTGCGCCCTTATCAGGCAGACGTCACTATAGCAGGGCAGACCCTAGTCGAGCGGCGCGGAGCGCAGATCGGCCACCTGCTGTGGGGACACCGGCGTGCCCTTGTTGCCCCATGTCATGCGGATATAGGTCACGACCGCTGCCACTTCCTGATTCGACAGCGCTTGCGCGAACGGCGGCATGCCATAAGGGCGCGGATTGCCCTGCGTGCTGGGCGGATAGCCGCCGTTGAGCACCATGCGGATCGGATTCACAGCCGAATGCATCTGGATCGACTGATTGTTCGCGAGCGGCGGGAAATTCGGCGGCATGCCGAGGCCGTTCTCCGCGTGACACTTTGCACACTGGTCATGGTAGATCTTCTGACCTTGCTGTAAGAGTTCGCCACCGAACGTATCCGAAGTCTCCATCTGCATGTTCTCGGGCGCTTCCTTCTTCTGCGGAATCGTCTTCAAATAGGTCGCCATCGCCTGGATGTCGTCGTCGGAGACATATTGCAGACTGTTATGGATCACGTCTGCCATCGGGCCGAACACCGCACCGCGTTGCGATACGCCGGTCTTGAGCAGGCTGGAGATGTCCTTGATATCCCAGTCGCCCAGTCCGCCTTCGCTCGAGGTGAGCGAGGGTGCGTACCAGTTCTGCAGCGGAATCAGCCCGCCCGCGAACGCCGACGAGTTGACCGGCGCGCCCATCATGTTGATCGACGTGTGGCACATGCCGCAGTGGCCCAGACCCTCGACCAGATACGCGCCGCGATTCCATTCGACCGATTTGGTCGGATCGGGCTTGTACTCGCCCTCGCGGAAGAACAGCGTGCGCCAGCCGATCAGCAGATTGCGGTTGTTGAACGGGAACTTCAGCTCGTGCGGGCGGCTGGGCACGCTTACCGGCGGCACGGAGCGCAGATAGGCGTAGATCGCATCCGAATCCGCGCGCGAGACCTTGGTGTAGCTCGTGAACGGGAAGGCCGGATAGAGCAGGCTGCCGTCCTTCGAGCGGCCCGTGTGCATGGCGCGGTAGAAGTCGTCGGCGCTCCATTTGCCGATGCCGGCACTATCGTCGGGCGTGATGTTCGGCGTGTAGAGCGTGCCGAAGGGTGTCGCCATCGGCAGGCCGCCCGCGAAGATCTTGCCGCCGCGCACCGTGTGGCAGGCGATGCAGTCGCCGGCGCGGGCGAGATATTCGCCCTTCTTGATGAGATCGGACTGATCGACGGGCGTGGCGGCTTGCGCCGAGCTGTTGTGCAGATAGGTGTTGCCGGTCCACAGCACGGGCACGAGCGCCGCCGCGGCGGCGAGCACCACGGTGGACAGGGCGAACAGTGACTTGCGGTTCATATGGCTGTCTCCCCCGGCGCGTTATTGCGGTTCGCTGCCGCAGGCAAGCGGCGTCTTCAACGAGCCCGCCGCTGCCGGCACGGGATTTTGCGGCGCATTCTGCGTGGAGAGCCAGGCGGCGACCGCGTTCACGTCATCGTCGGTGAGGCGCGTGGCGATCTCGTGCATGCAGTCAGGCGCCTTGGCGTGACGCGAACCCGAGCGCCACGCGCCGATCTGCGCGCTGATGTAGTCCGAATGCAGGCCGACCAGACCCGGTATCGCCGGCTCCATGCCGGTGAGCTTCGCGCCGTGACAGGCCGCGCACGCGGGCACCTGTTTGGCGGCGTCGCCGTGCAGCACGATGGCCTCGCCGCGCGCGATCACGCTATCGCCCACATTGGGCTTCGACGGCGGCGGATAGGGGGGACGCTGCTGCGAGAAGTACGTGGCGATCTCGTGCAGGTACTCGTCGGAGAGATAGGTGACCAGGTAATTCATCGGAGGGTACTTGCGGCGCCCGTCGCGAAAATTCATCAGCTGGTTGTAGAGATACTCGGCAGGTTTGCCGGCCAGACGCGGGAAGTAGTCGTTGTCGGTCCCCTGGCCGTGCGAGCCGTGACACGCGGTGCAGCCCTGCACGCGCGATTCGATCGTGTCGGGGGCTTTCGGTTGCGGGGTCTGTGCGCTAGCTGCGCTGAACATTCCGGTCGTGCCGAACAGCAGTGCGGCTCCCAACGGCGCGACGAGCGGAATGAGCGGTCGGAGGATACGTCTTGGGGACACGCGTGACTCCATTCTTTATCGTGGACCTGACCAGGCTTCGTGCGGCCCGGCTTGAGGCTGCGCGCGATGAAAGCGAAGAGACCGTGCGCTTAAGACAACGCAGCCAGCTTTTTTATCATCGCAACCCGACTGTCCCGATAAACGCCTGGTGCCACGCTCGAGACTTTTTCCGCATTCCGGCAATTCGCCTGGGCGGGCTTACCCGAACCCGATAGCGGCGGATGGTCGCAACGACGCCGGTTATGATTCTGCACCTGTTAGCCGATCCGTGACTCGGGATTGTCCCTGCCTTCGCGCATGATTTTTGGCGCGTTCGAGGATGAAACCATGCAGGCGACGTTGAACCGATCCGCGCCCTGGCTATCGAAGCAGGCGCGTCTCAAAAAGGCGCGCGGCTTTCTGCGACTTCCTCAAACTGCCCTCGGTCCGTTTTCTTGTTGTTTCCTTGCCACTCGTCTCGATGACTCCAATTGCACTTTTCGCACTCTCCGCATTTTCCGATTCGATGCAGCACGCGTGCCTTGACGCCCGCGCGCACTGCGCTTCGCCTGCCAGGTCCGTCCAGCTTCGGGAGGACGCCGCCCGATGAAAGCTGACTGGCTCTGGATCGGGCAGGTCGCCATGGCCTCGCTCGTCAATCTGGCCTATGCGTTCGCGCTGGGCTCGGCGCTCTATGGCGCGTGGCTGGAAAAGGACGCGCGCAGCGCCGTCGCGCCCGCGCGCCTCGCATGGCTGCGCGCGCAACGCTCGCTGCGTGCTTCGGCGCTCGTGCTGGTCGTGGCGCTCGTCATGTGGCTGCTGTACGAGAGCGCGTCGATCAGCGGTGAAACGCTGCCCGGCGCATTCGGCGTGGTCTCGACGGTGCTTTCCCAGACGCACGTTGGCCATGCGTGGAGCATTGCGTTTGCAGGCGCGCTCGTGCTGCTGGCGACAGCGCTCGCTTCGGCCAGCCCGTTGCGCGACGGCGTGCTGTGGCTGGCGATCATCGTGGTGGCGGCGGGGCGCGCGGGTCTCGGTCATGCGGCGGATGCGGGCTTCGCCTCGGCGGCGCTGGGCCTGCATACGCTGCACGTGCTGAGCGCGAGCGCCTGGAGCGGCGTGGTGATGGCGGGCGGGCTGGCGGTGCTGCCCGCGCTGGGCGCATCGACGGCGCGCGGCGTACTGATCCGCACCGCGGGGCAGGTGTCGAACGTGGCGCTGTTTGCCGTCGGCCTCGTGCTGGCGACGGGCGTGTTCAACGGCATTCGCGGCACGGGCGGTTCGATCGAGGCGCTGGAAGTGAGCAGCTGGGGCCACGTGTTGCTCGCCAAGCTCGCGCTGGTCGTGCTGGCGCTGCTACTGGGCGGCTTCAACCGCGTGGTGGCGATGCCCGAACTGCGCCGTGCGGCCTCGACCGGCGCGGCTAGGCGCTTCGTCAACGTCCTGCATCTCGAAGCGCTGGTGATGATGGCCGTGCTGGTGGTCGCGGCCGTGCTGGCGCACAGCGTGCCGGGCTACGTGTTGCAAGGCTGAAACGTCACGCTGGGTCGCAGGCTGGGTTGCAGGCTGGTTGCGCGCTCACTCATAACCCAACCGGTGGCTGAGAATCGGCGAGAAGAACAGGGCCATGGCGCAGCCAATGGCCTTGCCTTCGAGTTCGGCGAGCGCCGCCACCGACGAGGGATGCGCGATCAGCTCGATGAGTTGCGGCGCGCACCACAGAACCGCCACGCCGATAAAGCTCTGCTCGAGCACCGCGATGCGCCAGCCGCGCGTGCAGGCGACGGCGGCGGCAATGATGCGCGTCAGTCCAAAAACGACGAGTGCGAGCACGGCGGCCTGTTCGCGGATCAGGTAGTCCGGGAGCATGGAGTCCATGTGTATCCCCTGTAGCTTTTTGTGTTGGTCTCACAGGGGATTCAGCAAGGAGCAGGCCAGCGGCGTGTCTGGCGCGCTGCATAAGGCTTGCAGCGTTTTTTCCGGAGCGCCGGAGCCTTGTGCGGCAAGGCTTCGCGCGCAGAAAAGTTGTGTGCGAAAACGACAAAGGCCGCGAGTGCCAAAAGGCACTACGCGGCCTGCGAACCAGAAATCGGCCTTAAACGTTACGGCGCTGAAACACGGCCCGCTCGGGTCGTCACGTAACGCCGCAACATCGCGGACTCATCTGCGCCCGATCACCACTCGGCGACGCTGCCGTCCTCGTGGCGCCAAACCGGATTGCGCCAGCGGTGGCCGGTCTTCGCCATCTCGCGCACCTTCTCCTCGTTGACCTCGATGCCGAGTCCCGGACCCTGCGGGATCGACACGAAGCCGTCTTCATACTTGAACACTTCCGGATTGCGGATGTAGTCGAGCAGATCGTTGCCCTTGTTGTAGTGGATGCCCAGGCTCTGTTCCTGGATGAACGCGTTGTAGCTCACCGCGTCGATCTGCAGACAGGTCGCCAGCGCGATCGGGCCGAGCGGGCAGTGCAGCGCGAGCGCCACGTCGTAGGCTTCGGCCATCGCCGCGATCTTGCGGCATTCGGTGATGCCGCCGGCGTGCGAGGCGTCGGGCTGGATGATGTCCACAAAGCCATTGGCGAGAATGTGCTTGAAGTCCCAGCGCGAGTAGAGTCGCTCGCCCAGCGCGATTGGCGTGCTGGTCTGGTTGACGATGTCGCGCAGCGCCTCGACGTTTTCGGAGAGCACCGGCTCTTCAATAAACATCAGCTTGTACGGATCGAGTTCCTTGGCGAGCACCTTGGCCATCGGCTTGTGGACGCGGCCATGGAAGTCCACGCCGATGCCGACGTTCGGGCCCACGGCCTCGCGCACGGCCGCGACGTTGTCGATCACGCCCTGCACCTTGTCCCAGGTGTCGATCATCTGCAGCTCTTCCGAGCCGTTCATCTTCACCGCCTTGAAGCCGCGATCCACCACGGCGCGCGCGTTGTTGGCAACGTCGCTCGGACGGTCGCCGCCGATCCACGAATAGACCTTGATCCGGTCGCGCACCTGGCCGCCGAGCAGCGCATGCACGGGCACGCCGTGATGCTTGCCCTTGATGTCCCACAGCGCCTGATCGACGCCCGCAATCGCGCTCATCATGATCGGGCCGCCGCGATAGAAGCCCGCGCGATACATCACCTGCCAGTGGTCTTCGATCAAGAGCGGGTCCTTGCCGATCAGGTAATCGGCGAGTTCCTGCACGGCGGCTTCGACCGTATGCGCGCGGCCTTCGACAATCGGCTCACCCCAGCCGACGATGCCTTCGTCCGTTTCGATCTTGAGAAAAAGCCAGCGCGGCGGCACGACGAAGGTTTCGAGCTTGGTGATTTTCATGCGGTGTCTCCGGATTCAAGTCCAGTCCTGAACGGTAAGGTGCACGGCGCGGGCGGCATGGCTGTCCTGGCTTCCCGGCGCGTCCTGGGGCACATGCTACTGCAAAAATGGGCGAAATTCGCGATAAAGTGCTATTAATAGTATTATTTCTCGTCGATTCCCAATATCCAGGAGAACAGCCATTCAGCGCGATCTGCACGGCACGGTGGCCTTCGAACTCGGCAGCGCGATTCTGCGCGGCGACCACGCGCCCGGCGAAATCCTGCCGCGCGAAGCCGAACTCATGGAGCGCTTCGACGTAAGCCGCACGGTGTTGCGCGAGGCACTGCGCACGCTGACCTCCAAGGGCCTCGTGGAGTCGCGGCCGAAAGTGGGCACGCGCGTGCGCGAGCGCACCGCGTGGAACCTGCTCGACGCCGATCTGCTCGACTGGTACGCGCGCGTCGCGCCGCCGCTCGCTTTTGCGCTCAAGCTGCAGGAAATGCGCGAGATGATCGAGCCATACGCGGCGGGACTGGCCGCAAGCGCGCACGATGCCGCGGCGCTGGCGCGCATCGACGAAGCGCACGCGGCGATGGAGGCCGCGCGCAACGTCGACGAATGGGTGCGTGCCGATCTGCGCTTCCATCTGGCCGTGCTGGCGGCGTGTCGCAACGAATTGCTGGTGCCGCTGGGCGCGCTGATCGGGCGCACGCTCGAAGGCCAGTTGCGCGTGAACGCCAAACGCGCCGACGTCTTCAACGCCGCGCTGCCCGACCACACCGTGGTCGCCGATGCGATTGCCCGGCGCGACGCGAACGCCGCGCGCGCAGCGATGGCCGCGCTCCTGCGCGTGACACGCGAGCGCATCGAAGGCTGAAGCTGCTGAGGTGGCGCGCGAGTTTGTTATGCTTGCGCGCGCATGCCTCGCATCCAATCCGGCCGTTTTCGCCGACGATCACTTTCCGCAAACGTTTGACACGATGATGAACGCACCTGGCGGCCCGCAGCTCGACAACGCAACGCTCCTCGAAATCATCCGCGCGCAATCGGACATCGCGCGCCTGGGCCTCGACCTGGGCGGCGTGATGGCCTTCGTCGCGGAGCGCGCCGAATTGCTCACGGGCGCGCAGGGCGCCGCCGTCGAACTCGCCGAAGGCAACGACATGGTTTATCGCGCCGCCTCGGGCAGCGTGGCGAGCATGCTCGGCCTGCGCCTCGCGCGCGGTTCGAGCCTCTCGGGCCTGTGTGTGAGCACGGGCGAGATCCTGCGCTGCGACGACTCCGAGAACGACCCGCGTGTCGATCGCGAGGCCTGCCGCCGCGCGGGCCTGCGCTCGATGATCGTGACGCCGCTCAAGCATCTGGAAACGACGGTGGGCGTGCTGAAGGTGGTGGCGCCCGAAGTGAGCGCGTTCAGCGACGACGACATCGCGGCGCTCTCGCTGATTTCCGGCCTGATCGCAGCGGCGATGTTCCACGCCGCGCGTCACGAGACCAGCGAGCTTTATATGCGCGCGACACACGATGCGCTCACGGGTTTGCCGAACCGCGCGCTGTTCTACGATCGGCTGCGCCAGTCGGTGGATCTGGCGGTGCGCTCGGCGGGCGGCCTGGGCGTGCTCAATCTCGACATGGATGGTCTGAAGCCGATCAACGACCGATATGGTCATCGCGCTGGCGATGCGGCGATCAGGGAGACGGCTACGCGTATTGCGCGTAACAGCCGGCGTGTGGACACGGCCGCACGCGTGGGCGGCGACGAGTTCGCGATGATCTTGCCAGGTGTGGTGGGGCGGCAGGACGCGGAGGCGCATTCGCGGCGTATCGCGGAAAAGGTCGGCGAGCCGTTCGAGTTCGAAGGGCAGGCGATCGAACTGGGCGTAAGCGTCGGCGTTGCCGTGCTGCCCGACGACGGCGTGGAAATGACCGCGCTCATCGATCTGGCCGATAAGGCGATGTATGTGGCGAAGCGGGGCAGGAAAGTGGTGGGGTGAGGCTGGCAGGCGGCGCGGATCGCGCGCCGCTTTCAGGCTGCTTCCTGATTCCGGTCGCGGAAATAGAAAAAGCCGCTGTTTCTTTCGAAACAGCGGCTTTCGCATTTGGTGGCGAATCAGGGATTCGAACCCCGGACCTGCGGATTATGATTCCGTCGAACTGTCCCGCAATATTGCCGCTTTATCCATCAATTCATAAGGTTAGCGTGGCCTTGCTCGCTTTGAAGCTGCATTGTGCCGCAATGGCGTTGACTCTCGGTTGACAGATAAACGACCAGCAACTGACTAGATTTTGTTCACTTGTAGGACCAACACAATATCAGAACGGGTATCCGAGATGCTGCGGCCATCCATGAATGACGGTAACCAGCGGACGCCGCTGATAATCGTCGAGTCCTTACCCTGACTCAAGCCGCCCATAACCACCACCTCGCCGTCGCGCAGCGCCACGCTCGTTTCCAACTTGCGCGTGTTTTTGGTCGGCGAATTATTCACACCCGTGCTGGTCTTCTGGAAGTCCGAAATCTCAACCGTCACGTCGGTATCAATTACGTCATCACGTACGGTCGGCTGAGCATCGAAGATAACGCCTGCATCCTGATATGTCACCGACTGCACCGGTGCACCGTTGGTACTCGGATACGAGACCGAATCGATAACAGGCACCGACTGACCGACGTTCAACCTTCCGTGTTTGCCCGACTCGACGCGCAGGTTCGGCGACGTAATCACACGGAACCGGCTATCAGAGTCAAGCGCTGCAATCGCTGCATCAAGAAAGCCCGTATGCAGCCGCAGCGCGTTCGCGTTGTTGTCCACCGTTCCCGCACCCAACGAAACCCCCAGGCGGCCTCCAAGAATACTTGCCGCGAGCTGGAAACCAGTCGTCTTGTCGTTCTCCGTTGAAACTTCATATACCCACGCGCGGATCGCCACTTCGCCTGTCTTGGTATCCACCTGTGGCAGCACCGCCTTGAGCATGTTGATCTCTTTTGCCGAGCCTAGAAACACCATCGTGTCAGAAGATTGATCGACCATCGCCGCAGCAGACGTAGGGGGGGCATCGGACTTCGCACGAGCACCGGTTGGTGCAGGAACAGCACGGTTCATTGTGAACTGCCCGCTAAACAGCGGCTGCACCAGCCGAGCTAGATAGTCCGCCGTACGGTACTTTGGCACATAAACGAACACTTTCCTGTCTATCTCCGTTGGTTCCTCGTCCTTGCGCTTGAACACATAATCGACTCCGTCTTTGTTGACCATGCCGAACCCCAGCGACGAGAGGAACTGACTGAGAACGTCACGAATATCACCCTTTGTACGATCGAAACGGAACGACACTGTGCGCGTATCTGCCAACACCTCAGGCGAGATGACGTACTCGGATTGGAGCATGTCCGCAAACACCAGATCGATAACCTGCGCCACATTGACAAACCGCAGATCGACCGACTTCGCGTTGCCCATCTTCAATGGCACCAGCGGAGGAGCCGACAGCGGACCGGCGCTGCTTTCGTTTGGAAGACCGACCACTGAAGGTAGCGGCGGTAACGTCGGCATAGCGGCCGGCACGGGTGATTCAGCAGCGTGGCCAACGCTAGCTGCGAAACAGAAGATAGCCGCAGTCCACCTCATTTCGCCCCCCCCGCCAGACCGCCCGAAACGGCACGATCTGGGCTGATGCTCGACGGATTTGGGCCGGAAAATGTCGAGACGTGCTCGCCATCTACGGTGCCGACGCGCACCACTCCGGTATTCTGAAACATCGACGGGCTTTCCATTCGCAGCCGCCCCGAGCTGTCAGCTAGAACCACCCAGGATCGGCCCGGGCCGGTGTAACTGCCCACAATCCGCCAGTTTGCCGAAAACGACGGCTTAGAACCGTCCGCAGCAGCCCCGAACGACGCCGCAGGCGAAGCAGACACAGAAGCCGTCGCAACCGTCGAATGCCCATGCGACACGCGGTGGAAGAATGCCCAAAGAAACCGCACGGCCAGAATCGGCATAACAACCATTGCGGCCACGACTAGCCACAAACGCTTGTTGCGCAGAATGTTCTGCCGTTTGTCAACCACGGCTTCCTTGCCGCCGATCCCGGCATAGCTCTTGTAGAGTGGGAAAATCTGCTTGCTGTATTTGCGCACGTAGGTAGCGGTCCGCGTCCGACCGTTCTGCTTCCACCCTTCGTACTGCTCGACGCGGTAGCCAGACGACAGCCCAAGCGACTTGAGCTTGTGCATCCGAAACGATAGTTCGACCACAGACTTTACCTTGCGATGCAGATCGCTAATGTCCTGAACCATCAACACCACGTCGCAGGCTACGCCGGTCTCTGGATGCGTGAAATGCCGATGCATTCGAAAGAACGCCATGTGCTCATCGGAAATTCTCTTGTCGGAATTCCAGAGCTTCCATGCCTCGTCTACTACCAACAAATCTCCGGGCTGCACGAAACCGGGTGTGACGGTCGCTCCCGAGGATGACTCATGCTCGACTGGAAAAAAGCCTGGTTTCAGAAATTCATCGGTACGCACGTGCACCACTGCACCGAGCATTGCGTTGTCACCGCGTGCTTTGTTCGCGAGAAACTCGTGAATGCGCTCTTCATTGATACCGTCGACGTTTGTAACAACACGACGCCCGCTTCCAATGGCGCTGAGCAGCGGACCCTGCACGACCTCATACGATTTGCCCGAGCCCATCACGCCGGAATAAACGTTGATCGCCATCGCGTCACCCAATGATCGGCAGCCGCCGGATGATGAAGCGCGTCACGTAGGCGGACACTAGCAGCGGCGCGCCATAGCTAAACGCGCACAAATCAAGGAAGTACCAGACATCGCTACCAATTGAACCGAGTGCGCCTGCGAGTGACGCCGCCGAAGGCAGGATGTTCGCCGACTGCAACAACGACACCGCCTCGGTGACAAAGAAATACAGACCGAAGTACAAGAAGAACTTCGCGATGACCGAGCGGAGCAGGAATCCAAGCGCAACGTTCGCCGCAGATACAAGAATTGAAAACATGCGGTCTCCTACGCACGCAAGACGACAAATAGGGCGGCGAGCGTAAACATCGCGGCGAACGCGGTATAGATTGCCGCCCGATTTGATTCAGCTAAGTCGCATTGCGTGGTCAAAGTGAATGAGTGCCCTAGTACTGTGAACGAAGGCTCCGGACACACAGCGCTGTGCGCCGGGACCGTCCAGTGCTTAAGATCAGGCAATAGGTTCAACAGCGGCGAAAGAATCATCGAAATCGTTGGAGTTGCCTCCAGCGTTGGCGATGGCACAGCGGGGTCACTTCCAAAATCCACGGTTACCTTATTCACCACATTCACATTCGGCGTATTAACCACATTCACGTCGTTTCCCGGCGAAATTGCTGGGCTACTAGCTGGATTTGAACTACTTGCTTGGCCTGGCTGAACCGCTGGATCGATACTTACCGTCGATACGCCTGGGTCGCTCGCAGGTGTGAACAAATCGCCCACATGCGGCATCGCAGAGGGGTTTGCTAACTGCCAGGCCTGTGCGTCCGAAAGGCCGATAGGTTGCGATACAGTGTATGGCAACCCCTGGTATCCCGGCTGACCGGCTGCCTGCTGCCACGTCTGATTCGTGAGCGCAGCAAGCGTGCTTGGGTCCAGTGATTGATTCAGTGATGCTTGGGTCAACTGCGAATAGATTGACGAAAGATCATTTCCTGCTATGGGTGCAACCCCTGGTCCTGGCGACCACCACGTAACTGGCTGCGAACTGGTTTGGACCACGGTCTGCTGAGTCGAGTCGTCAAGGCGACTGATCGTGCGAGTCTCTGTCAGCGTATTAGCAGTGCCATCAGCGTTCGGTTGCCAGGTGACGGCAACACCTTGGACTGACGAGCACACATCGATCATTGTCGGCCCTGAAGTTAAGCCGCTATTACAGCCGTATTGCTGCTCGTAGAGGTCAAACGACTGGACCGCATTTATCGTTGCTGCAACCAACGCCAACGAACCATAGTTCCGCACAAAATTGAGTCCACTAGTCCCAAGTGCAGGGAGCAATGGATAGCTCACGCAACTCGAATCACTCGCCATACAAGAACTAGTTCGATAAACCTGCATCCCCATCGACACACCGTAGTTGAATGGCGTCTGCATACT
>NZ_DASZJJ010000255.1:0-10456 GCF_035948235.1 Paraburkholderia sp.
GTCGCCGTAACCTTGCGCCTTCAGATCCGCCGCGACCGCATCGACCGCCGCCGTGTAGCTCAGGCCGTCGTACTTACCGCTGTTGACGGTGACGGCACGTTCCTTGTCGCCGTACCATTCCTGCCAGCCGTCGAGCGAGTAGGTTTCGCCTTCCACGGCGATCACCTGCTTGATCGGCAGATCGTATTTCTTCGCGAACGCAAAGTCGCGTTCGTCGTGGCCCGGCACGCCCATCACGGCGCCTTCGCCGTAGCTCATCAGCACGTAGTTGCCGATCCACACCGGCACCTGCTCGCCCGTGACCGGGTGCGTGACGGTGAAGCCCGTGGGCACGCCCTTCTTTTCCATCGTCGCGACGTCGGCTTCCGCCACGCCGCCGCGCTTGCATTCGTCGATGAACGGCAGCAGTTCCGGCTTGTCCTGCGCCAGACGCGTGGCGAGCGGATGCTCAGCCGCGATCGCGCAGAAGGTCACGCCCATGATCGTGTCGGCGCGCGTGGTGAACACGCGCAGCAGCTTCTTCTCGCCGTCGAGTTCGTACGGGAAACCGAAGTTCACGCCGAAGCTCTTGCCGATCCAGTTCTGCTGCATGATCTTGACGCGCTCGGGCCAGCCAAGGCCGTCGAGGTCGTTCAGCAGTTCGTCGGCGTACTGCGTGATGCGCAGGTAGTACATCGGGATTTCGCGCTTTTCCACCAGCGCGCCCGAGCGCCAGCCGCGCCCGTCGATCACCTGCTCGTTGGCAAGCACGGTCTGATCGACCGGGTCCCAGTTCACCGTGCCGGTCTTCTTGTAGGCGATGCCCTTTTCGAGCATCTTCAGGAAGAACCACTGGTTCCACTTGTAGTAGTCGGGCTTGCAGGTGGCGATTTCACGCGACCAGTCGATCGCGAGACCCATCGACTGCATCTGGCCCTTCATGTACTCGATGTTGTCGTACGTCCACTTCGCGGGCGGCACGTTGTTGGCCATCGCCGCGTTTTCGGCGGGCATGCCGAACGCGTCCCAGCCCATCGGCATGAGCGTGTTGTAGCCGTTCATGCGCAGATAGCGGTACATCACGTCATTGATCGTGTAGTTCCGCACGTGGCCCATGTGCAGCTTGCCCGACGGATACGGCAGCATCGAGACGCAGTAAAACTTGGGCTTGTCGGCCTTTTCGGCCGTCCGGTAAGCGTCGCTGGCACGCCATTCGCCTTGCGCGGCGGATTCGACGTCGGAGGGAACGTATTTTTCGAGCATGGTGTGGATGGGAAAACGCAGATTCGGCTGAAACGGGCCTTCGGCGGCATGCGGGCGTCGCCGGACGACGTCTGGCGCACCGGGCCGGCCGGCGCGATTGTTTGACCATCTCGCGACACAGGCAGGGCCCCGTTTTTACAGGGAAACGCTGATTATACCGTTGACTTGGCCGCGCTTTCCGCTGGCTTTTCGAATGGCGGGATTGTGGCGGCAGCGCGAAGGCGAACCGGCGCCTAGTGTTGGGCCGCGCTCTGGACGGCAGGCGGCGGCTCGGTCACGAAGCCAAGACGCGCAAGCCCCGCCTGCTGGGCGGCGCCCATCACCTGGGCGATGACGTCGTAGCGCGTCTCGCGCGCGGCGCGCAGCTGCAGTTCGGGCTGCTGCGCTTCGGGCTGTTTACCCGCGTCGGTCAAGCGCTTGCGCAGTTCGTCGAGCGAAACCGGCTGGGCGTTCCAGTACACCTTGCCCGCGGCGTCGATCGACAGCGTGACGGTTTGCGGCGTTTGCTGCACGGGTTCGGCGGCCACCTTCGGCAGATCGAGCCGGATTGCGTGCGTGAAGAGCGGCGCGGTGATGATGAAGATGACGAGCAGCACGAGCATGACGTCGATCAGCGGCGTCATGTTGATTTCGGCCATTGGTGCCGAATCGC
Source organism: Paraburkholderia sp. (assembly GCF_035948235.1). Lineage (GTDB taxonomy): Bacteria > Pseudomonadota > Gammaproteobacteria > Burkholderiales > Burkholderiaceae > Paraburkholderia. Next base: position 1,895 of record NZ_DASZJJ010000255.1, read on the forward strand.
GCTTCTTTTCGAGTCCGCCGAATGCCATCGATGTCCCTCGCCGTTCAGAGCGCGCCGGCGCGCGTCACGCCTTCGCTGCGCGCGCTCTGCGGGAGTTCGCGGGGCGTAGCATCGCGACGGGCGGCGCCTTCTTCAGGCGCACACGCCCACGCGTGCAGATCGTGCGCGAAACCGTCGAGATCGTCGCCGATCTGGCGCGCGAGGCGGCCAAGGATGTTGTAGGCCAGCACGGCGGGAATCGCGACCACAAGGCCGAAGGCCGTCATGATGAGCGCCTCGCCCACCGGCCCGGCGACGTTTTCGATCATGGCCTGGCCGCTCGCGGCGATGCTGCCGAGCGCGTGATAAATGCCCCAGACCGTGCCGAGCAGGCCGACGAACGGCGCCGTGCTGCCCACAGAAGCCAGCAGCACCTGGCCGAATTCGAGCCTTCGCTGCGACGTCTGGAGCGCGCCGCGCAAGGCGCGCAGCACGCGCTCGCCGCGCTCGACCCGCGCGAGCAGCGCGCCGGCCGTATCGGCTTCGACGACCGCCAGCGCCGCTTGAGCGAGCGGCAGGAACACGCGCTCGCGGTCGATCGCGCGCATCGCGCTCACGCCGTCCGCGAGCGTTTGCGCCTGCCAGAACCGCGCCACGGCACGCGGCCCCTGGCGCTTCGCACGCACGAGCACCCAGCTTTTCACGATCAGAAAGCACCAGCTCGCGACCGACATGGCCAGCAGCACCCACGCAACCGCGTGCGTGACGGCGTCGCTCGTCTGCAGATAGTGGATGACTCCGTTACTCGCTGCCATCGGACCTCGCGTGATGATGTCGCGGCGCACGCGCCGCGTGGCTGGCCCGGCGCGCTTGCCGGGCCCAGACCGTGTGCCCGGCGCGCTTAGCGCAGACCGAGCACGTCCTGCATATCGTACAGGCCGCTTGCCTTGTCCTGCAGGAACAGCGCCGCACGCACGCTACCCTGCGCGTACGACAGGCGGCTCGACGACTTGTGGGTGATCTCGATACGCTCGCCGATGCCGGCAAACAGCACCGTATGGTCGCCCACAATATCGCCGCCACGAATCGCCGAAAACCCGATCGTCGAGGGATCGCGCTCGCCGGTCACGCCTTCGCGGCCATAAACGGCGCACTCGTCGAGATTGCGGCCAAGCGCCTTCGCCACCGCTTCGCCCATCGCCAGCGCCGTGCCCGAGGGCGCATCGACCTTGTGGCGATGGTGCGCTTCGATGATCTCGATGTCGTAGCCCTTGTCGAAGAACTGCGCAGCGTATTCCAGCAGCTTGAGCGTGACGTTCACGCCCACGCTCATATTGGCCGCGAACACGATACCCACCTTCTGCGCGGCGGCGCCAAGCTGCGCCTTCTGCTGCGCGTCGAAGCCGGTCGTGCCGATCACCACCTTCACGCCGTGGCGCTGGGCGGCTTCGAGGTGCGCGAGCGTGCCTTCCGGACGCGTGAAGTCGATCAGGCAGTCGCTTTGCGCGAAGACCTGCTCGATATCGTCGGTAATGAGCACGCCCGTGTCCTTGCCGAGAAAGGCGCCCGCGTCCTGGCCGATGGCGGCCGAACCCGTGCGCACCAGCGCGCCCGAAAGCGTGACGTCCGGCGAATTCAGAACGGTTTCGATGAGCATGCGGCCCATGCGGCCCGACGCCCCGGCGATTGCGATTTTCATGACTGTTCCTGCGAAGATGAAGCTGGCAGCCTGCTCGACGGGTGTCCGGCAAGCGGACATTCGAGATAGTTGCCGCCAAGGATAGACGCTAATCGGCGCCCAAAGATGCCCAAAACAGGCGCCAGAAACGAACGCGGCGGCCCGAAGCCGCCGAGAGTGGAGCCGGGGCCGCCCGGCCCCATAAGGAGCGATCCGCGCCGGTCCCGGACGAAGCCCATTCTGGCGCTCCCCGAGCCGGTGCCTGCGATCTTAGTTGCCCGTCGCTCCCGAAGCCGGCACCTGCGGCGGCGCGGTAAGCGGCGAGTTGCGCGACGGCGGCAGCACCGCGGCGTTGGAGTCGCCGGTGCCTTGCGCACCCGTGGTCGGGCCGACCGGGTTCGGCTGCGGCACGCCCTGGATCTGCGGCGGCGGCGCGCGGTGGAGCTGCACCTGCGCGGGCATCGTGCCCACGTTCGGCGGCAGCGCCGAGGAAGTCGGCGTACCGGCGCGCACCGACGGCGTCAGACCCGACGGCGTCTGCACGGCATCCGTAGCGCGGTTCGCAGCGGCGGCGGCCTGCGCGTTCGGATCCTGCGGCAGTTGCGAGGTGGCCGTGCCCAGTTCCGACGACGGCGTACGCGCCGTATCCGCAACGGACGGCACAGCAGCGGTGCCCGCCACAGGCGCCGAAGCCGCGACAGCGCCCGATGCAGCGGCAGCCGCCTTGTACTTCTTGCCCAGCTTGTCGCCGTCGATTTCCGCGAGCAGTTCGAGGTTGGACGGCAGATCTTCGCCGCCCGACCAGCTCGACACGCGATCGCCGTCAAACATCACGACGAAGTCGCGCTGCTGGACCACGGCGGTCGAGCCGCGCTTGAAGTAAAAGACGTAGTCCCAGCGGTTCGCGTGGAACATATCGGTCAGAAGCGGCGTGCCGAGCAACTGCTTGACGTCCGTGCGCGACATGCCCACCTTCATCTGCGCCGCGGCTTCCGCCGAAACGAAGTTGCCCTGAACGATCGTGATCCGATAGGGCGTGATGCTCTGGGCGACGCGCTGCGTCAGGCTGTCGTAAGTGGAACAACCGGCGAGCGCCGCGAACGCGGCCGCAGCCAGCAGGGTGCACGCCAGGCGGCCGCCATGCATGCGCCGGCCGATCATAGTGAATTCTGGAATCATTTCCCTCACCGTGCGGGCTTTTTGCCAAGCCGCGCGTGTTCTGTAGAAGTTCGTTCGAAGTTCTGCCGAAGATGCCCGTAACGGCAAAAACGCATTAACATAAGAACCCAGCATTGTACTCCAGGGACTTATCGTCATGACCAATCCAACCGATCTCAAGAATATCGGTCTGAAGGCGACCTTACCGCGCCTCAAGATCCTGGAGATTTTTCAGCATAGCCCCGTACGTCACCTGACTGCAGAAGACGTCTATCGGAACCTGCTGAACGAGGAGCTGGATATCGGCCTCGCCACGGTCTACCGGGTTCTCACGCAGTTCGAGCAGGCTGGCCTGCTCACCCGCAGCAACTTCGAATCGGGCAAGGCCGTCTTCGAACTCAACGAAGGCAGCCACCACGATCACCTGGTGTGTCTCGATTGCGGACTTGTCGAAGAATTCTTCGACCCCGAGATCGAAAAGCGCCAGCAGATGATCGCCAACGAGCGCGGCTTCAAGCTGCAGGAACACGCGCTCGCGCTGTACGGCGCCTGCACGAAGGAAAACTGCCCGCACCGCAAGCACTAAAAAACGCGGCGTACCGGTACGACTTTGTGCCGGAAAGCTGCTGAAAGAAAAATCCCCACAAGAAAAAACCGCCCCGAGGGGCGGTTTTTTCGTTCATGGAGCGCAGACAGCTTACTTCGCGTTCGCGAAGGCAACCGCCGTGTCCAGCATGCGGTTCGAGAAGCCCCACTCGTTGTCGTACCAGCTCGACACCTTGACCAGACGGCCCGAGACCTTGGTCAGCGTGGCGTCGAACGTCGACGATGCCGGGTTGTGGTTGAAGTCGACCGAAACCAGCGGTGCTTCGTTGTAGCCCAGGATGCCCTTGAGCGCGCCTTCCGAAGCTTCCTTCATGATCGCGTTGACTTCCTCGACCGTCGTGTCGCGCTTGGCGATGAACGACAGGTCGACGATCGACACGTTGATGGTCGGGACGCGGATTGCGTAGCCGTCCAGCTTGCCGTTCAGTTCCGGCAACACGAGGCCGACAGCCGATGCAGCACCCGTCTTGGTCGGGATCTGGCTGTGCGTGGCCGAGCGCGCGCGGCGCAGGTCTTCGTGGTACACGTCCGTCAGAACCTGGTCGTTCGTGTAAGCGTGGATCGTCGTCATCAGGCCGGTTTCGAGGCCGATCTTGTCGTTCAGCGGCTTGACGAGCGGCGCCAGGCAGTTCGTCGTGCACGATGCGTTCGAGATGACCGTGTCCGTCGCCTTCAGGACGTTGTGGTTCACGCCGTAGACGATGGTCGCATCGACGTCCTTACCGCCCGGAGCCGAGATGATGACCTTCTTCGCGCCGCCCTTCAGGTGGGCGCTCGCCTTTTCCTTGGTCGTGAAGAAGCCCGTGCATTCGAACACGATGTCGACGCCCAGCTCGCCCCACGGCAGTTCTGCCGGGTTGCGGTTGGCCAGCACGCGGATGCGGTCGCCGTTGACGACGAGGTAATCGCCATCAACCGTCACTTCGCCCGGGAACTTGCCGTGTGCCGTGTCGTACTGCGTCAGATGCGCGTTGGTCTTCGCGTCACCCAGGTCGTTGATCGCCACGATCTGGATGTCGTGCTTCTTGCCGTTCTCGTAGAACGCGCGAAGCGTGTTGCGGCCGATACGGCCGTAGCCGTTGATTGCGACGCGAATCGTCATGGTTTATCTCCTGATGGTAAAAAATTCTGATACTGCACCGTGCTCCACCCAGCCCGGCCGCTCGTGACGGCTTGATGCCCAGCGAGCGGGGCGTACACGGCAAACGGGCCCGCCAGAAGGCGAGCCCGTGTGAAGCCATGCTTAGTTGTCGAGAGCGGCCTTGGCCGTCGCGACGACGTTTTCGACCGTGAAGCCGAAGTGCTTGAACAGCACGCCTGCCGGAGCCGATTCGCCGAAGGTGTCGATGCTCACCACACCACCTTCGAGACCCACGTACTTGCGCCAGAAGTCGCCCTGGGCCGCTTCGATCGCCACGCGGCGCACGCCCTTGGGCAGCACGCGCTCCTTGTATTCGGCGTCCTGGCGGTCGAACACGTTGGTCGACGGCATGGACACCACGCGAGCGCCGATGCCTTCGCGCTGCAGCGCTTCGACCGCCTTCATGGCCAGCTCGACTTCCGAACCCGTCGCGATCAGGATGATCTTGCGGCTCGGGATGTCGTCGTTCCAGTCCTTCAGAACGTAGCCGCCCTTGGCGATGTTGGCGATCTGCGCGTCGGTGCGTTCGTTGAACTGCAGGTTCTGACGGCTGAAGATCAGCGACGACGGGCCTTGATGCGCGATCGACTCGGTCCAGGCCACCGCCGTTTCAACCGTGTCGGCCGGACGCCAGAGCGTCATGTTCGGGATCAGACGCAGGCTCGGCACCTGTTCGATCGACTGGTGCGTCGGGCCGTCTTCGCCGAGACCGATCGAGTCGTGCGTGAACACGAAGATCGACGGGCACTTCATCAGCGCGGCCACGCGCAGTGCGTTGCGGCTGTAGTCCGAGAACGTCAGGAAGGTGCCGCCGAACGCCTTGTAGCCGCCATGCAGCGTGATGCCGTTGAGCGCGGCGCTCATACCGAATTCACGCACGCCGTAGTTGACGTGGTTGCCCCACTCGATGCCGCTTTCGCCATCCTTGGCGGCGCGCACGGGCTTCGAAGCCTTCCAGTTGGTCAGGTTCGAACCGGTCAGGTCGGCCGAGCCGCCCAGCAGTTCCGGCAGCGCGGCAGCCAGGCCTTCGATGGCCTGCTGCGACGCCTTACGCGTAGCGACGGTTTCCTTGCGCGAATCCGCGCCAGCGACGATCCCAGCCGCCTTCTGCGCCCAGTCGGCGGGCAGCTGGCCAGCCATACGGCGCGTGAATTCCGCGGCTTCCTGCGGATACTTCGCCTTGTAGGCGCCGAACGTTTCGTTCCATTCGGCTTCGAGCTTCGCGCCCGTGGCCTTCGAATCCCAGTCTGCGTAGACTTCCTGCGGCACGACGAACGGCTCCCACTTCCAGCCCGCCGCTTCGCGCCACTTGCCGATTTCTTCCGCGCCCAGCGGTGCGCCGTGCACGTCGTGGCCGCCTGCCTTGGTCGGCGCGCCGTGGCCAATCTGCGTCTTGCAGCAGATCAGCGTGGGCTTGTTCGACGCCTTGGCCTTGGCGATGGCTGCGTCGACTGCGTCGACGTCATGGCCGTTCACGTCCGCGATCACGTTCCAGCCGTAGGCTTCGAAACGCTTCGGGGTGTCGTCGTGGAACCAGTGCTCGACGTGACCGTCGATCGAGATGCCGTTGTCGTCGTACAGCGCGATCAGCTTGTTCAGCTTGAGCGTGCCGGCCAGCGAGCAGGCTTCGTGCGAGATGCCTTCCATCAGGCAGCCGTCGCCCAGGAACACATAGGTGTGGTGGTCGACGATCTTCGCATCGGCCTTGTTGAACTCGGCGGCGAGCAGCGCTTCAGCCAGCGCCATGCCGACTGCGTTCGCCAGACCCTGGCCGAGCGGGCCGGTGGTGGTCTCGACGCCCGGCGTGATGCCGAATTCCGGGTGACCCGGCGTCTTCGAGTGCATCTGGCGGAAGTTCTTCAGCTCTTCGATCGGCAGGTCGTAGCCGGTCAGATGCAGCAACGAGTACAGCAGCATCGAGCCGTGGCCGTTCGACAGCACGAAGCGGTCGCGGTCGTTCCAGTGCGGGTTCGTCGGGTTATGGCGCAGATGGCGCGCCCACAGCGCGACGGCGATCTCGGCCATGCCCATGGGCATGCCCGGGTGACCGGAATTCGCTTGCTGAACGGCGTCCATGGACAGCGCGCGGATCGCGTTGGCCATCAACGTGGTGGTTGCGGGGGAGGCGGAAGACGAAGTCGTCATGTCGAGTCCGGAGGAACGAGTGCAAAAAGCGGCGTGGGCGGGCGGAATTGATCGGACAAATGCGCAGAACAACGCGCAGATCAAGACGGCGGGCGCACAGCAGCGGGCGGTTCCGGAAGCTCGGCAAATACGTGCTCCGGCGCGCGATGCGGCGCCAGGAAGACGCGAAACGGCCAGAGCAAACGGACAGGGCTGCAAAGGGCGACATTCTAACAGAACATGCGGCTTTTCCCTGGCTTCGAGGCAGAGCCGGCGTAGGAAAACACCGACAGGCACCAAGGCGTGACGGGCGCGCGGGAAGCCGGGCAATGACGCGTCCGTAGCGTCCGTATAATGCGGCTATCGCCCACGCAAGCCATGCCAGCCGGCGGCTCGCGCCCCTGGCCCCTGCTCCACTCGACCGCCGTGACCGCCCCGCTCCTCTTCCACCCTTGCGCCGACGCCGTCTACGGCTTTCCCGGCGCGCGACTGCTGGCCAGCGCCGACTCGGCATGGCAGCACATCGAGGTGTGGGATACGCCGCAGCTCGGCTGCCTGTTCGCGCTGGACGGCCGCCCGATGACGTCCGCAGGCGACGAATTCATCTATCACGAGTGCATGACGCACGTGGCCGCGCTAAGCCATCCCGCACCGCGCGCCGCGCTGGTGCTGGGCGGCGGCGACGGCGGCGCAGCGCGCCAGTTGCTGCGCCACCCCGGCATCGAGCGCATCGTGGTCGCCGAACTAGACGCCGACGTCGTGCGCCTGACGGGCGATTACCTGCCGCAAGTGCGCGGCGGCGCGTTCGACGATCCGCGCGTGGAACTGGTGATCGGCGATGCCGCCGATTTCGTCGCGCAGGCGCAAAGCTCCAGTAGCGCCTTGCCCTTCGATCTGGTCGTGTTCGATCTGACCCCGCCTGATTCGCCCGCTGCGGGTTTGTACACGCCGCAGTTCTATCGCGCGCTCAAACGCATCATGAGCGAAGAGGCCCTGATTTCGCTGCATCTGGGTTCGCCCTTGCACCACACGGCGCGCGTTGGAACGCTGCTCGACGGTTTGCGCACGACATTTGCGAACGTGCGGCCGATGGGAGCCTGGGTGCCGCTCTACGGATCGTTCTGGCTGATGGCGGTGGCCAGCGACCATATCGACCCGGCCGCGCAATCCGAGACCATGTTGACCGCCCGCATGGTCGAGCGCGAGCTGGAAGGCCTGCGCTTCTACGACGCGCGGCTGCATGCGACACTCCTCGCTGCGCCGCGAATGTTCCACGATAAATTAGGTGAATTCCTACAGCTTTAGGATGCGCAACATTGCAGAATCGGCTGGTTCGTTACATTTGTTTGCGTGCCCGCCAGTTCGGCAACCAGCTAACACCATCTGCCCCGTAACCGGATCTGGAGAGCCCGATGACCCCACCCCGCCCTGCAGGCGTGCCGTGGCTGACGCCGTATCTGACGGTGCGCGATGCACGCGCCGCGATTGCTTTCTTCGAAGCGGCCTTCGGCTTTGCGGTACGCGACAGCATGGAAGATGACGGCGCGGTGATGCACGTGGAAATGACCTACCACGATCAGCTGATCGTGATGTTTGCGCCGGAGGGCGCTTTCGGTTCGACGGCGCGCACGCCGAAGAGCTCGGACGCGATCGCCCCCCAGTCCTTTTATCTTTACGTCGACGATGTCGACGCGGTATATGCGCGGGCGCTTGCCGCCGGCGCGAAATCGTTGAGCGAGCCGCAGGACCAGTTCTGGGGCGACCGTTTCGCTCAGGTCGAAGACCTCGACGGTTACCGTTGGGCGCTTGCTCGCCATCTGTCATGAAGCAATGAGAACCTGTCTTATGCCCCGCTTTTTCGTCGGCAATTCCTTGC
>NZ_DASZJJ010000256.1:0-64058 GCF_035948235.1 Paraburkholderia sp.
CATCGCGAACTACGCGGACAAACTGCAAGGCCGCATGTACGGCATCGAGCCGGGCAACGACGGCAACGCGCTGATCCAGAAGATGATCGGCGCGAATCAGTTCGACCTCGGCAAGTTCAAGCTGGTGGAGTCGAGCGAGGCGGGCATGCTGGTGCAGGTCAATCGTGCAATCCGCGACAAGCAGTGGATCGTGTTCCTCGGCTGGGAACCGCATCCGATGAACGTGCAGATGAAGATCGATTACCTCACGGGCGGCGATGCGGTGTTTGGTCCGAACTACGGCGAAGCGCGCGTGCTTACCGCTGTGCCGCCGGACTATAGCGCGCGCTGTCCGAACGTCGCAAAGTTCGTTTCCAACCTGCAATTCACGACCTCGATCGAAAACCATCTGATGGTGCCGATCATGAACAAGGAGGAGCCGGACAAGGCCGCTGCCGCGTGGCTCAAGAGCAATCCGCAGATGCTCGACAAGTGGCTTGCGGGCGTGACGACCTTTGACGGTAAGCCCGGCTTGCCGGCCGTGCGGGCGTATCTGGGCGCGCAGTGATGTGGTGAATAAAAGCAGTCGAGCATGGCGGCAGGCATGAGGTGTGCGCACTCGTGCCATTTGTCTGCGGATTTCCGGTGTGGTTATTTCAGGCGCTGCGCAGCGCCAGACACCGGAAATCCCGATAGGCCCGGCAATTTTGTTCGATTAGCGTTGAACAGAGGAGGAGATCGATGGAGCAAGCAGGATTCGGCACAGGCAGCACAGACAGTGCGGAGGGACGCGCGAGCGAGAGCCCCGGCTCGGGACTGCGGCGCGGCCTTACGTGGAAGGACGCGTTCTGGGTGACGAGCGGTGTGCCCGCAGGCGTGTTGTTCACGCTGGGCGGCGTGTGCGCCACCATCGGCCAGCCCGCGTGGGCGATCTGGATCGCGTCGATCACGATGGGCCTGATCCAGAGCGCGACTTACGCCGAAATTTCCGGCCTCTTTCCGCACAAATCGGGCGGTGCGTCGGTGTATGGCGCAATCGGCTGGGTGCGCTATAGCAAGCTGGTCGCGCCCGTTTCCGTGTGGTGCAACTGGCTCGCTTGGTCGCCGATGCTTGCGCTCGGTTGCGGCCTCGCAGCCAATTACGCGCTGGCGACACTATTTCCTCCTGAAGCGGCGGTGCGCCAATGGCATTGGACCATCGCCAATCTCGGCTTTATCCAGCACGGTCTGACGCTGCGTATCAACGCGACGTTTCTGATTGCAGCGGCGTTTCTGCTCATCACGTTCCGGCTGCAACATAGCGGCGCATCGAAGGCGGCGCGCACCCAGAAGATCCTTGGCATCGCTTCGCTCACGCCGCTCCTGATCGTCGGCATCGTGCCGTTCGTGACGGGCGATATCCCCACGAAGCATCTGTTTCCGCTGCTGCCGCTCGGTCACGATGCGCGCGGCAATCTCACTGCGTCGTTGTTTGGGGCATGGAACGGGCAGGGCGTGGTCATGGCCCTTGGTGCGATGTTCATGGCGGGCTGGGCCTCGTACGGTTTCGAAACGGCGGTTTGCTATACGCGCGAATTCCGCGATCCGCGCCGCGATACGGCGCGCGCGATCTTCTGGTCGGGCGCGCTGTGTCTTGTCGTGATGACGCTCGTGCCGCTGGCGTTTCAGGGTGCGCTCGGCACCCAGGCGATGCTCGATCCGAGCATTGGCGATGGCACCGGCGTCGGCACGGCAATGGCTTCGATCGTTGGCGGCAGCGCGTGGATCGGCAACGCTATCGTCGTCATGCTGATGCTTTCGATCCTGCTGATCGTGATGACGTCGATGATGGGTTCGTCGCGCACGCTTTATCAAGCTTCCCTCGATGGCTGGCTGCCGCGCTATCTCTCGCGTGTGAACGAGCATGGCGCACCGACGGCGGCCATGTGGACCGATCTCGGTTTCAATCTCGTGTTGCTGGCGATGTCGGATTACATGACGGTGCTGTCGATCTCGAACGTCTGCTACATGCTTTTCGTGTTTTTGAATCTGCAATCGGGCTGGATTCATCGTATGGACCGGCCTGCGTGGCATCGCCCGTTTCGTTGCCCGAAGTGGCTGCTGGCGGCAGGCGCGTTGTGCGGTTACGCGAATCTCGTGTTCGTGGGTGCGGGCGCGAATCTGCAAGGCGAAAACACCTTGCGCGATGGTCTTTTCGCGGTGCTGCTGATCGTGCCGGTATTTGCGTATCGTCATTACTGGCAGGATCGCGGGCGTTTTCCGGCGGGCAGCGCGCACGACATGGAACTGGAGGCGACTACACGCAGCCCGTGGAAATCGTTGGCGCCTTATGGCGCGCTGGTGCTGGCCGCATTGACGGTGGCGGTTTCGCATTACCTGGCGGCGCGGGTGTAAGCGGGCCATTTAAACGATGTAGAAAAGCCCCGAATCTGCATGCAGATTCGGGGCTTTTGCTTGGGTAAAACTCGCGGGGATTAGACGGTCGCCGGTTGGTCGCTGCACGTCGTTACGGGATTGGGCGGAACCACGCCGCCGCGCGCCGGTGCGCCATTCGCTACGTAATAAGGCGTTTGCGCCCGCTCCAGCGCCGCGCGTCCGCGAATGCGATCGGCGATTTTCTCGGCCATCATGATGGTCGGCGCGTTGAGATTGCCCGTGGTGATCAGCGGCATGATCGAGGCGTCCACCACGCGCAGCCCGTCGATGCCATGTACGCGGCCTTCGGCATCCACCACGGCCATATTGTCGTAGCCCATCGGGCACGAGCAGGACGGGTGATAAGCCGTCTCGGCGCGGCTGCGCACGAAGGCGACGATCTGCGTATCGGTTTTCAGATCCGCGCCAGGGTTGAGCTCGCGGCCACGGAAGCGATCGAGTGCGGGCTGCGCGATGATCTCGCGCGTGATGCGAATGGCGTCGCGGAACTCACGCCAGTCGAGCGCCTCGGCCATATAGTTGAAGAGAATCGACGGATGCTGGCGCGGGTCGCGCGAGCGCAGTTTCACGCGGCCGCGGCTGGGCGAGCGCATCGATCCCACATGCGCCTGGAAGCCGTGCATCTCGATGGCGTTGCTGCCGTTGTAATTGATCGCGACCGGCAGAAAGTGATACTGGATATTGGGCCAGGGATCGTCGTCGCGCGTGCGGATAAAGCCACCCGCTTCGAAGTGATTGCTCGCGCCGATGCCGGTGCCGCGCAACATCCATTCAAGACCGATTGCGGGTTGATTGCGCAGTTTCAACGCAGGGTAGAGCGATACCGGTTCCTTGCATTCGTACTGCATGTACATTTCCAGGTGGTCCTGAAGATTGCGCCCCACACCCGGCAAATCCAGCACCACGGGAATATCCAGCTCGCGCAGCCATTCGCCGGGGCCGACGCCCGAGCGTTGCAGGATTTGCGGCGAGGCAATCGCGCCCGCGCATAGCAGCACTTCGCGGCGCGCATGACGCGTCACGCGCGCGGGGCCGTCCATGAAGACCACGCCGCGCGCCCGCTTGCCGGAAAACAGAATGCGATCGGTGACGGCGTGCGTCACGATGTCGAGATTGGGACGATGGCGCGCCTGGTCCAGATAGCCACGCGCGGTGCTCGCGCGCCGCCCTTTGGCTGTCACCGTGCGGTCCATCGGGCCGAAGCCTTCCTGACGGTAGCCGTTGAGATCGTCGGTACGCGGATAGCCCGCCTGCACGCCCGCTTCGATCATCGCTTCGAAGAGCGGATTCACGCCGGGCTTGCTGGTCGTCACATGCACGGGGCCGTCGCCGCCGTGATAATCGTTCGCGCCGGCATCGCGCGTTTCCGCCTTGCGAAAATACGGCAGACAGTCCAGATAGCTCCAGTTTTCGAGGCCTTTTATCGCGCTCCAGCCATCGTAGTCGAGCGCGTTGCCGCGGATATAGCACATGCCGTTGATGAGCGACGATCCGCCCAGGCCCTTGCCGCGTCCGCATTCCATGCGGCGGTTGTTCATATGCGGCTCGGGATCGGTTTCGTAGGCCCAGTTATAGCGGCGTCCCTGCAAGGGATAGGCGAGCGCTGCGGGCATCTGCGTGCGAAAGTCGAAGCGGTAGTCGGGGCCGCCAGCTTCGAGCAGCAGCACCTTGACGTCGCGATCTTCGGTGAGGCGCGTGGCGAGCACATTGCCCGCCGATCCCGCGCCGATGATGATGTAGTCGTACTCCTGCGCGGCCATCTGCGGTTCCTCCTCTGCGGCGCGTTTAGAAGACAGGCTGATACGGTCCCAGCTCCACCTGAACGGATTTGATGCGCGTGTAGTGCTCGAGCGTGGTAAGGCCATTTTCGCGGCCGACGCCCGACTGCTTGTAGCCGCCCACGGGCATTTCGGCAGGCGATTCACCCCACGTATTGATCCAGCAGATACCTGCCTCGAGCCGGTGAATCACGCGATGCGCGCGCGCGAGACTTTCCGTGACCACGCCGGCGGCGAGACCGTAAAGCGTGTCGTTCGCGCGCGCGATCACTTCGCTTTCCTCATCGAATACGAGGATGCTCATGACCGGCCCGAAGATTTCCTCGCGCACGATCTGCATTTCGTCGCTGCAATCGGTGAACACGGTGGGCTGCACGAACTGGCCGTGCGCGAACGCGCCATCGATCAAACGCGCGCCGCCCGCAAGCAGCCGCGCGCCTTCGCGCTTGCCGCTTTCGATATAGCCGAGCACCTTGTCGAGCTGGGCCGCGCTGGCAAGCGGGCCGAAGTTGGTAACCGGGTCGTCGGGCTGACCCACGCGGATGCGCGCCACGCGCTCGATCACGCGCGCCTCAAAAGCCTCGCGCACGGCACGATGCACGAACACGCGCGTACCGTTGGTGCAGACCTGGCCGGCGCTAAAGAAGTTGGCCGTCACGGCGATGTCGGCGGCGCGATCGAGATCGGCGTCGTCGAACACGATGAGCGGCGACTTGCCGCCCAGTTCCATCGTCACTTCCTTGAGCGACGAGCCGCCCGCGGCGGCCATGACTTTTTTGCCCGTTTCCACGCCGCCCGTGAACGAAATCTTTTCGATGCCGGGGTGCGTGCTGAGCAGCGCGCCCACGCGTGCGTCGCCTTGCACGACGTTGAATACGCCCGGCGGCACGCCTGCTTCGATATAGATCTGCGCAAGCCGCGAGGCGCTCAGCGGCGTGACTTCACTTGGCTTGAAAATCATCGCGTTACCGGCCGCAAGTGCAGGCGCCGATTTCCAGCAGGCGATCTGCAGCGGATAGTTCCACGCGCCGATGCCCGCCGTCACACCGAGCGGCTCGCGCCGCGTGTAGACGAACGAGCTTTCGCGCAGCGGAATCTGCTGGCCTTCCAGCGCGGGCGCGAGACCGGCGTAGTACTCGATGACGTCCGCGCCCGTGACGATGTCCACGCTGCGCGTTTCGGCAATCGGCTTGCCGGTGTCGAGCATTTCGAGTTGCGCGAGTTCGTCGTTGCGCTCGCGCAGCAATTCCACGGCGCGGCGCAGGATGCGCGAGCGCTGCATGGCCGTCATGGCGGCCCACACGCGCTGGCCGTCACGCGCGGATTGCACCGCGCGTTCGATATCGGCGGCGCTGGCCTGTTGGACGGTCGCGAGCGTGGCGCCCGTGGCCGGATTGCGCGTTTCGAAGGTTTCGCCGCTGGTGGCGTCCGTGTAAGCGCCGTCGATGAAGAGGCGTTCGAGGCTGGTCGAAGTCATGCGTGTCTTGTTCCGGTTCATGCAGCGGTTCAGGCGCGCTGGCGCACACGCGCTGAGGCGTGCGTGTCCAGCAGAAGGTCGATGTAATCGTTGGCCAGACGCAGCGCAGCTTTGGTGTCGAACGGGTCGCCCGTGGTCGCGCCGCGCAGCCACAGCCCGTCGATCATTGCGGCGAGGCCGCTGGCGGCGCGGCGCGCGGCCGTGCGCGGCATCAGCTTGCCGAATTCCGCACAGAGGTTCGAATAAAGCCGCCGCGTGTTGACGTGCTGGAGCCGCCGCAAGGCGGGCACATGCATGCTCTCGGCCCAGAACGCGAGCCAGGTTTTCATCACCGGACCGCTGACCTGCGAGACATCGAAATTGGCGGCGACGATGGCGCGCAACCGCGCGCGCGGCTCACGGCGTGCGGCCTTGAGGCGGCGTTGCGCGGCGGCGCCCAGATCGCGCAGCACATGGCGCATGGTGGCTTCGAGCAGCGCGTCCTTGCCGCCGAAATAGTGGCTGACGATGCCCGTGGAAATGCGCGCGCGCTGCGCGACAGTGGCGAGCGTCGTGCCGGACATACCGGCCTGATCGATGGACTCAAGGGTCGCATCGATAAGCTGGGCGCGGCGGATTTCGCGCATTCCGATCTTGGGCATGGGAACTCCTGGTGCATCTTGAAGGCCTCTACTGTAATTTTTTTTTATTGAACGATCAATCAATAAAAAACCGCAGCAGATCGTGGATGACGCGTTTGCGCTGATGCGCGGCGCTTTCGCGATGGTGGTGACCGGGCATGTCGCTGCAAGCCTGGCGCCTGTCGTTTGGGCGCAAGTCGGCAGAGATTTGGACTTATACGTTTTGCAGGTCCGTGCGCTGCGTGCAGCCCATTCAGCACATGGCCCTTCAACCGTAGTGCGAGTCAGGAGAGACCGACACCATGAAAAGAACGAATGCGGCGGCACTGAGCGCCATTGCACTGGCGACGATGTTGTTGTCCGGCGCTTGCCATGCGCAAAGCAGCGTGACCCTCTACGGCATCATCGACGGCGGCGTGACCTGGGTGAACAACGCGGGCGGCTCGCATCAGGTCAAGTTCGACGACGGCATTTCGTATGCGAACCGCTTTGGCCTCAAGGGCACGGAGGATCTGGGCGGCGGGCTCAAGGCCGTGTTCGAGCTTGAGAGCGGCTTTCACCTTGGCAACGGGCAACTGGCGAATGGCGGGTCGTTGTTCGGGCGCGCGGCTTATGTGGGGCTGCAGAGCGATTGGGGCACGCTCACGTTCGGCAATCAGATCGATATGACGCAGGAGATGGTTTATCTCTTCAACGTCACCGCCTGGGCGAGCGGATATGCCATCAACCAGGGCGATTTCGATCGCATGAACGGCGATCATCTGCCTAACGCGATCAAGTTCATGTCGAATACGTACGCCGGGTTCCAGTTCGGCGGCATGTATTCGTTTAGCAATACGCCGGGAGATTTTCATACTGGCAGCGCCTGGAGCGTGGGCGCGCAGTATCAGCACGGTGACTTTGCGATGGGAACGGCTTATACGCAGTTGAATAATCCCTCGGGGATTTATGCGTTCGATCCTTATGCGATGATCGGCGTGAAGTCGTTTTTCGGCAGGCCGACGGTGAGTGTCGATCCTGCTACGGGAGCTGTGACGGATCTCTATGCGAGCGACTCTTTCCCCGTGGACAAGCAGGGAACCTTTGGCATTGGCGCGAGTTATGTAATCAACGCGGTTACGCTTTCAGGCGATTTCACTTATACGCAGATCAAGGCCTTTGGCGAGAGTGAACATATGCTGGTTGCCGAAGGTGGGGTGAACTGGCAGGTGACGCCCGCGTTTAGCGCGATTGGCGGTTACCAGTACACGCATTTCGACGGGCATCACTGGAATCAGCTTTCGGCTGGGCTGCATTATCTGCTTTCCAAGAATACCGATGTTTATGTCTCCGGCGACTGGCTCAAGGCTTCGCAAGGCGTCGACGCTGTGATCGGCTATAGCTTTACGCCTTCTTCCACGACCACGCAGGCCGATGTGCGCATTGGCATGCGCCATTCGTTTTAAGGCTTTTGGGCGCGGCGCTGATATTCCCTTTGCTGATATGCCAGCGTCGCCCAATGTTCGCTTGTCTCAACCAATCGTGAACGCCGCCATTGCCGACCAGTCCTTTTCACCCATACCGGCCTCCACGGTCTGCGCCATACGGCCATGCACGGCATCGAGCATCGGCAATGCGCGGCCAGCCTGTTCTGCGGCTTCGGTGGCCAGTCGCAGATCCTTCAAACCGAGCGAGGCCTTGAAGCCGGCTTCATACCGGTTCGCGGCGATATTGGCCGAATACACCTGATACGAACGGCTGCCAAACAGCGTATTCAGAATCACATCGAAGAACCGGTCGCGGGCGAGACCATTCGATTCGGTGAGCGCGACGGCCTCGGCCATCGCCTCGATCGACATCGCAATCATCATGTTGCATGCGATTTTTGCGGCATTCGCGGTCGGTGCATCGGCGCCCATGTCCCACACGCGTTTGCTGATCGCATCGAATAGCGGGCTGATCTTCGCGAGCGCATGCGGCGCGCCGGCGGCCAGCACATTCAGTTCGCCAGCGGCGGCCACGTCAGGACGGCCAAGTACGGGCGCCGATACGTAATCGATACCCTGAACCGCGTGCAGCGCGACGAGTTCGCGCGCGAACGCCACGGAGATCGTCGACGTGACGATGTGTACGAGACCGGGCTTCGCATGCTTCAGCACGCCAGGTTCGAGCAGTACGGAACGGATCGCGTTGTCGTCCGAAAGCATGGTCAGCACGGCATCGCCTTGAAACGCTTCGGCGGGCGAGGGCACCATCGTTACGCCTTCCACCGATCCGCCCGAGCGGTTCCACGCCTTCACGGTGTGGCCCGCCTGTGCGAGATTGCGCGCCATCGCGCGGCCCATTGCACCCAGACCAATCATGCCGATATCCATCGTTCTTCTCCTTTTGATAGCCGCGGCTGGCGCAGTCCTTGAATTAAATTAGCGATCACTATATATTTCGACGGACACGCTCGCAAGGAATTTCTATAGTGGTCACTACTTTAATGTCGAAAGCGAAGCCTGCCCGGGGCCGCCCGCGGGCTTTCGACCCCGAGGCGGCGCTGGCTATCGGCCAGCATCTGTTCCATGCCCACGGCTACGAGGGCGTGGGCTTGAGCGCGCTGACGCAAGCGCTGGGCATCAAGCCGCCGAGTTTCTATATGGCGTTTGGCAGCAAGGCGGCGTTCTTCGAGCGCGTCCTGGAGCGCTATGCGCACACGGAATTGCCGTTGACCGACGTGTTGCAGGCCGATCGCCCGCCTGCCGTAGCGCTCGCCGATCTGATCGAGCGCGCGGCCCGTTCATACGCTCGCGATCCGCAACGCCGGGGCTGCCTCGTGCTGGAATCGGCGCGCGGCAGCGACGAAAGCGAAAGCGCGCTGATGGCGCGCCGGACCGCAGAGACCAGGCGCGCGCGATTGAGGGATTTTGTCGCCGCTACGCATCCGGATCGCGCCGATGAGGCGATCGACTTCGTATCGACCGTCATGTCGGGCATGTCGGCGAGTGCGCGCGAAGGGATGGGAGAAGAGCGGCTCCTGAAGGTATCTCGCGCTGCGGCACAAACTATTGCGATTTTGCTGGCTTAGCCATACATCAACCACTACACCATGCTTCGATTCGAAAAACTCAGTAAGCGCTATGGCGATCACGTCATTTTCAAGGGGCTGCACTACGCCGCGGGCAACGGTTGCGTGGCGCTGTGCGACGAGAACGGCAGCGGCAAATCCACCTTGCTCGGCATCCTGGCCGGCATGATCGACGCCGACGAAGGCGAGGTCTGGCTCGACGGTCAATCGCTGCGTACTGCGCCGTTCGAGGCGAAATCGGCGCTCGCCTACGTACCCGAAGACTATCTTGAGCACCCGGCGCAGACGGGACGCGAATTTCTCGATCTTGTGGCGTCCACCAGAAAGACCGCTGTCGATAGCGCTGTGCTCGATCTCGCCGATCGTTTCGGGTTGAGCCCGCATCTGGAGAAGCGTTTCGAGCAGATGTCGCTCGGCACGCGCAAGAAGTTTCTTTTGAGCGCGACCATTATCGGCAATCCGCGCGTCGTCATTGTCGACGAGCCAGTTAATGGCCTCGATGCGGCGGGTCGTGCGGTTCTCGTCGAACTGTTCACGACGCTGGCCACCGAGCGCACGATCTTTTTCGCGAGCCACGACTTGAAGTTCGCGCGGGCCTGCGAGGCAAAAATGGTCAATTTCGCCGATCTCGCGGCTTAAAAACGGAGCCGAAGCGTGCCCGGTCGACTCAAACTTGCGGATGAGCAAAATACTGTATAAATTAACAGTATGTGTATACATCCAGCAGGGAGGTCACATGGAATCGCTTCTGCGTATTGTGAACGACGAGGATCGTCAGGCGCTTGAATGGCTGCTCGCGAACGTGGGCACGAAGCGCGTTGAGGCGGCTGTGCAGCGACTGGCCGTGGGTGGCAGACGTCCATATGTTTCCGCGCTGTGCCGCTACCTCGGTGCGTGGCCACCCGTCCAGCGACGGGTGATCAAGGGCGAGTCGGCGCATACGGCGGTGGGCGATCTGCACCTTGCGCGCATACGTCAGTTTCTGGCGCAAAGCAACGCTGCGAAGGTTCGCGCAAGCTGATTGGCGGGTTCCGGATCGTAAGTCATTTGCAAGAAGTTTGGCAGTGCATAACGAATCGGCGGGCGGCGTGCCAATCAGGCCATCGAGGAAGTGCTAACTGCGCGACGAGGTTATGCTTCGATACCACACTACGCCCGGAGCCGACCCATGAAGACCGTCCGTCGTTTCGCGTTCCTTGTGCTGACCTGCAGCGTCATTGGGCTGTCCCATTCATCGAACGCTTCGACTGACACGCCCCGGCCGCAGCGCAGCCCGATGCAGGTCGTTTCCTTCGGGGACAGTCTTTCGGATGTCGGCACTTACGCGTACGCCCGCCAGTTCGGCGGAGGCACGTACACCACCAATCCGGGCGCGATATCGGTTGTGCTTATCGCGCAGCATTATGGGTCGAGCCTCACTCCGGCGTTGACAGGCGGCTTTGGGCAGCCGGGCGTGGTTCATCTGGACGGATTCGGATACGCGCAGGGCGGCGCGCGCGTCGCGGGGGCGCCGAATCCGGGTGACGCAACGGGCGATACCGGCGAGTTGCAGACTCCACTGACCCTGCAGGTCGCCGCCTATCTCCAGGCGCACACGCGTTTCACCGCTCAGCAAATCGTCTTGATGCAGGGCGGAGCCAATGATGTTCAGGATGCCTATGGAGCCTGGGCCGGAATGGTCGCCAACGGTGCTGACCCGAATGCCTCGTTGCAGGCGGTGCTGCCCTCGCTGAAACAGACGGCGCAGCAATTAGGGGAACTGGTGCACAGCGTGCAACAGCACGGCGCGACCCATATCGTGGTGCAGAACGTACCCGATATCAGCAAGGCGCCGATCGCGAACCTGCTCGAACAACAACTGCCCGGATCCACGAAAGTGCTCCGGCGCATGGCCCAGGCATTCAACGCCGCGCTGGATGACGCGCTGCCTTCGTCGCCGGCCGTGTTGCGCATCGATGCCTTCACGTTCATCGACGAGGTTTCAAAAAACTATCGGCAACTGGGTTTTCGTTTCGACGGCAGCGTCGGCACCCACGTAGCGTGCGCGCCCGCCAGCTTGCCCCCGGCATATCAGGCCGATGACACCAGCGCGCTTTTCTGTTCGCGTGCGACCTATGTGTCACCGCATGCCGACGATATCTACATGTTCGCCGACGCCTATCATCCGGCTACGCATCTGCAAAAAGTCATCGCGGATTACGTGGTGAGCCAGATCGACGCGTGGCTACACTAACAGGCAGGAATCGCGCCACGCATCGAATGGCGCGCTATTCCCAGCCACTGTTAGAATGGCTGCCTTTTTCGTCGGAGTAAGACATGTCCTGGTTCATCTATGAAGTGCCCGAATACAACGAAGACGGGGCGCGCATCGAACCCTTCAGCGACCTTCGCAGCCGTGTCGTCAAAGTCAGCGGGCAGGCCATGGCCGACGAACTGGAGAGCGTGCGCGAGAACGCCGCGACGACCGCCAATTCGCCCACGCGAACGCTGCTCACGGTGGAAAATCCCCACGTATTCCCGATCCCTTACGCCGACTCGATGATCCTGGTCGGCTTTATTTTCGAATTGCAGCGGGAAGGCTGGCAACTGGTGGTGTCGCCCGTGGAAATGCCGTGGCTGAAAGACGCCTGAACAAGCGTCGTCCACGCTAGTTCTGGATATTTTCCTCGCAATCCTTCCAGTACCGCAGCGGATCCAGATGCTGCGGATAGTTTGCGTTGAGCCACACGGAGAGCCGGGTCCAATCCGGATGATTGGTGCCCGTTTTAGCAGACCAGATCGACGATCGTTCCAGAATCTTGTTGTTCTCCCGGTCGCGAACCACCAGACTGCCCAGCCCGTTCGTGCTGTTCGACTGGGATTCGACCAGATATCTGGGCAGAACCCGGAGTTCGGCGTCTTCGGCCCAACCGTATAGCGCGCGGACCACGCCGGCGGCATCGCGCAACTCGATGGGGCCGGTCAACGGGCGCACGGCGGTCCATCCTTCCGGAAAGTCGGCCACGACCTCATGGTTGCCCTGCCGCACCCATTTCATGCGCCATGCCCGCACCATTGCCTCGCGCAAGGCGGCTACCGACTTGTAGCCAGCAGGTAATTCCATGCCTACCGGGAGCGTGACGAGGTTGTCTTTCCAGAGCCGGGATTCGTCGTCGGCGCGCTTGACCAGCTCGACCGGCTTCACCTCAGCGAACGGCCCTGCTTCGAACGGGTTCTGGGGCCGGCTCGACACTTTCACGTCCGCGGCGGGTAGCCCCTCAAAGAGACGTTCGGCGTCAAGACGGGTGAGTTTTGGCTTTCCTTTCTTCATTTGTTCCTCTTTGCATGACTGCGCTTGATGAAAGCGTCAGCCGCCGGCCCGCTTTACGCTATGGCCGGCTTTTTTAAGTTCTTCGATGACGCGTTCGCAATGGTCGCCCTGGATTTCGAGCGTGCCGTCCTTGACCGTTCCACCCGAGCCGCAAGCGGTGCGCAACTGTTTGCCCAGCAAGGCGAGGGCGACGGGATCGAGCGCCAGACCCTTGACGATCGTGACGCTCTTTCCGCCCCGGCCTTTGGTTTCTCGGGAGACCCGCGCGATGCCGTCGCCAGCCGGGCGCGCTTTGGCCGCCTTGCACACGCACTGCGCCAGCGAAAGTCGGCATTCGGGACACATCCGGCCGCCGTCCGTGGAGTAGACGAGACCGCTCTTCGAACTGCTCTTCATGATTACTGCGGTTCCTGTGGAATATAACGCTTATTCGCGCGGCTATTTACGGGTTCTTTCTGCTGGGTCTTCTGCCAGAGGGCTTGCGCAGCGCGGCAGACGCTTCACGCAACAGTTCAAGCCAGTTTTCCTCGTAGCGCACGCCCGCTCGCAACACCAGGTGATGCAGCGCGGTTTCGCGGTCCTTCGGCTCGGCGGGAAAATCCCGATGCTCGATTTCCCGATACAACGCGAGCTTCGCCTCATGCAAACCCATGCGGCGGCGAATTTCTTCTTCCAGCCCCGACGCACCGACCGCCGCCGCCGCGCGCAGGCGCACCATGAACTCATCGCGCAGGGCGGCAGGCTCATCCTGCTGGGCGATCCAGGCCCTCAATTCATCGCGTCCGGCCGGCAACACCCTATAGGCGCGCTTGCGCCCGCGCGTGGACGCTTCCGGGAGCGACTCGATCAGCGCGGCCTCTTCCAGGCGCGCCAGTTCGCGATAGATCTGTTGATGGGTCGCGTGCCAGAAATAACCGATCGAGCGGTCAAAACGAGCGGCAAGTTCCGATCCGGAGCAGGACCGTTCGACAAGTGCGGTGAGCAGGGCGTGCGGGAGTGACATCCGATCAGTGAACCGACAATCCAGTTGGGATGTTAACCCGGATATAGAGGAGGTTTTCGAAATTCTCGCATCTGCTTGACTCTCTATGCAACTGATTGCATTATCGATCGCACCTTAATGCAACCAGTTGCATAAACATGACAAATCCCTATCCCCACTTGTTGCGCCCGCTCGACCTGGGCTTCACTACGCTGAAGAACCGCGTTCTGATGGGTTCCATGCACGTTGGCCTGGAGGAAGCGCCGAATGGTTTCGAGCGTATGGCCGCGTTCTACGCCGAACGCGCGCGCGGCGACGTCGGGCTGATCGTGACCGGCGGCATCGCGCCGAATGAACGCGGCCGCCCCATGCACGGCGGCGCGATGCTCACGACTCAGGAGGAAGCCGAACAGCACCGCACGATCACGCGTGCCGTACATGCCGAAGGCGGCAAGATCGCCATGCAGATCCTGCATTTCGGCCGCTATTCGTATCAGCCGATGCTGGTTGCGCCCAGCGCGCTGCAAGCGCCCATCAATCCGTTCACGCCTCATGAACTGAGCGGCGAAGAAGTCGAAGACACCATCGACGATTTCGTGCGCTGTGCCGCGCTCGCGCAGCATGCGGGCTACGACGGCGTGGAAATCATGGGCTCCGAGGGCTACCTCATCAACGAGTTCATTGCGATGCGCACCAATCATCGCACTGACCGCTGGGGCGGCAGTTACGAAAACCGCATGCGTTTCCCCGTGGAAATCGTGCGCCGCGTGCGCGAACGCGTCGGGCGCGATTTCATCATCATCTACCGGCTTTCGATGCTCGATCTGGTGGAGGGCGGCTCGACGCTGGAGGAGGTGGTCCAGCTTGCCCAGGCTGTCGAACAGGCCGGCGCGACCATCATCAATACCGGCATCGGCTGGCACGAGGCGCGTATTCCCACCATCGCCACCAAGGTGCCGCGTGGCGCGTGGGCGTGGGTTACGCAGCAACTGATGGGCAAGGTCTCGGTGCCGCTCGTGGCGACCAATCGCATCAACACGCCCGAGCTTGCCGAACAACTGCTCGCCGAAGGCGCGTGCGACATGATTTCGATGGCGCGCCCGTTCCTTGCCGATGCCGCTTTCGTGCGCAAGGCCCGCGAGGGCCGCGCGGACGAAATCAATACCTGCATCGGCTGCAATCAGGCCTGTCTCGACCATACCTTCGCGGGCAAGGTGACATCCTGTCTCGTCAATCCGCGCGCCTGTCACGAGACGGAAATTGACATCAAGCCAGCCGGGCAACGCAAGCGCGTGGCGATCGTAGGCGCGGGGCCCGCCGGTCTTGCCTGTGCGGTGACGGCGGCGAGCCGTGGGCATGCCGTGACGCTCTTCGAAGCCAGCGAGGAGATCGGCGGCCAGTTCAACATCGCCAAAAAAGTGCCGGGCAAGGAGGAGTTCAACGAGACCTTGCGCTACTTCCGCCGCCAGATCGAATTGACGGGCGTGGAGCTGCGTCTGGCCACGCGCGCAAGCGCCGAAGCGCTGATGCAGGAAGGTTTCGACGAGATCGTAGTGGCGACTGGTGTGTTGCCGCGCGAACTGCGCATCGAAGGCGCGGGCCACGCGAAGGTGCTGGGCTATCTGGACGTGTTGCGCGACGGCAAGCCGGTAGGCAGGGACGTGGCCATTGTGGGCGCGGGCGGCATTGGCTTCGACGTGGCCGAATATCTCGTACACGAAGGCGAATCCGCGAGTCTCGACGCGCAAAAATTCTTCGCCGAATGGGGCGTGGACACCAGCTACGCCGAACGCGGCGGATTGCGTCGGGCTGCGGTTGGCGCGGCTGCGCGCCGCGTCCAGCTACTGCAACGCCGGCGCTCGAAGGTGGGCGACAATCTTGGCAAGACCACGGGGTGGATTCACCGCACGGAGTTGAAGGCGCGCGGCGTCGGCATGTCGTCGTCGGTGGAATATCAGCGCATCGACGATGACGGGCTGCATGTGAGCGTTGACGGCGTGCCGCAAACGCTCGCCGTGGATAACGTGGTGATCTGCGCGGGACAGGAGCCGCTGCGCGAACTGGCCGATCAGTTGCAGGCCGCCGGGCGCAAGGCGCACTTGATCGGCGGTGCGTCCGAAGCCGCCGAGCTAGATGCCAAGCGCGCCATTCACGAGGGCACCACGCTTGCTGCTGCGCTATAAGCGTCCACTTTCCTTATTCGATATGGAGTCCGTATGAATCACGCAGAACTCAATCTGCCGCCCGCCGTCGCGCGATCCCTTGCGACCTGGCATGAGCTCGTGGCGAGCAAGGATCTCAGCAGTCTGGAGTCGATTGTTCATCCCGAAGCCGTGTTCCGCTCGCCGATGGCGTTCAAGCCTTATGGGCCCGCGCCCGCCCTGTTGATGGCGCTGCGCACGGTGATCACGATTTTCCAGGACTTTACCTATCACCGGCAGTTCAGCAGCGCCGATGGACTCGACATCGTGCTCGAGTTCAGTGCGACCGTGCAGGACAAGCAGCTCAAGGGCATCGACATGATCCGCTTTAACGAGGCGGGGCAGATCGTCGAGTTCGAGGTGATGATCCGGCCGTTCAATGCGCTGCAGGCGTTGGGCGCGGAAATGGGCGCGCGTCTCGCGCAGTTTCTGCCTGCGTATAAGGTCTGAGACGGTCGGCCACCGGACCGGCGCTGCCGCGCAACCGGACGGGCAGCGCGTGCGCCCGGGCGACGCGAGATCAATGTGAGTCGTCGAGGTCGATGTGGACCGGTGCCGGGCCGGTGCTATCCGCAGTGGAAATTTTCTCGGGCACGCCGACAACAGTCGCACCAGACAGAGGGCGATCGTCGCCTGAGGTGCGGCTTCCTGCTGTATCGACACCGGAGCCGGGCGCGCTGGCCATTGCGGTGCCGTTTTTGTTGGTCTTATGACGCAGCGCCGTTCGATGCTGGGCGGAGGGAGTCGTTCCCGGCCTGGATGCGCTGCCTGAGCGCGCCGCATTGACGGCGACCGGCAACGGCGCAGGAGGAACGATCCCGCTGACAACCGTCGTATCCGTCATTTTCCAGTAGCGTGCATTGAGGGCCTTTTGCTGGATGCCCAACAGATGCCCATCTTCCAGGGCGAAATTCACGGGTGTATCGCAGTCGTTCCGAAGATCGTAGTGGTCGACTTCGTGCTGCTTGACGAGCAGCGTGCGGTAGACGTATGGGCACGCCGGACGCGGAATGCGCAACGTCACATAGGTCTCGTTGTTGGCGCTCAGTACGCTGTCGACCTGCACGCCATCTGTGCGGGCCACGTCGAAAATGGCCTGACGATCGTAAAGCTTGATCTGGTAGCGGCCATCCAGCGTGCGGCGCAGCACGGCGTTGCCGAAAGCCGTCTGGAACGGGTACAGCTTTTTCGCTGTGACCTCGTCGGCGTCGATCCGCAACGCGCCGTGCGAATCGACTGCGCATCCCGTCAAAGCCAGGGTGCCGCTCAACAGCGCAGGCGCGAGCACGGCCGCGAATAAGCTTGTTCGGCGAGCGCGCAGAAAAGCATTCATATCGAAATCAAGAGACATAGTGGATGGGTGGCGGGCAACAGGGCGAGAAGCGGTCCCACATCTCGCCGTTGCAGTTCAAACGTTGATTCAATGCGTTATGGCTTCGTCAGACGGGCGGATGTCCTTGTGCCACCGCACGAACGGCGCGCGCTTCGCCTTGAGCCGCGGCTTGCTTCCATAGATGCATGGCCTCCTGTCGATCCGCCTGGGGCATCCCATAGCCGTACCAGTCCATCAAGCCGAGGTTATACATATCCACCGCTTGTCCGGCATTCGCGCTCAAGGTGAACCACTTGCGCGCCTCGCTGAGATTTTGCGCAACCGTGCGTCCGCTGCCGTAAATCATCCCCAACTGATGCATTGCATCGGTATTGCCAAGATTGGCCGCGCTCGTCAGCGCGGCAAGTCCATTGCGCATATCCGGCTTGTGGTGCCAGTCGGACGTCAACAACTCGCCCACGGCTTCGAGCGAGACCGCATCGAGCGGGTTAGCCTGCACACCGCGCTGCGCCCACTGCAAGGCCTGCGCGCGAAGTTGCGGTGTTTCGTGGGCGAGCGAATGATGGTCGTCGTCGTACATCAGCGAGACCGCGTAGGGGCCGAACGCCTGGGTATTGCCGCCTTCGGCCTGCGCTCGCAGCATGGCGCGCGCCTGGGCGTACTGACCTTGCCGGCGCAGCGTCATGGCCGCCGCGATTTCCGGGCTCGCGGCGGGCGTAGCGGCAACGCCGCTCTGCATCGAACCCGACGGCGCGGCGACTGAACTTCTCCACAATCCGTGCAGTGGAAAGAGCAACAGCAGGGCGGATGCCGCGACCAATGGCGTGCCAATCAAGGCCTGCGCAAAGCGATGTTTGCGGCCTTTGAGCACAAGGCCCAAGGCCCGCTCGCCCTGTTGCTTTCCGCCTAGCGCCTTTGCCAGCACCGAGCAAGCCCGGCGTTTGAAGACCAGGTCAGCAATGGGAATCGAGGCAAGACCGGCCAGCGCGGCCCAGCCGCCGCCCGCGAATACACCGACGCCCACTCCAGCGGCCGCCACGACCAGCGGAATGCGCCACGCCAGCCTTTTTGCTTCCCGGGTGTAAATCTGCCGGAGCGCGGCCAGCATGGAATCGTGCACCTGGGTCACGTATTCGGCGGAGGTGAGGACATGCAGTTTGTCCAGCGCCGCGCCGGATAGTGTCGCTTCGACAATCTCGGTGTTGATTTCCGATTGAATCATCTGATGCAGCGGGTTTGCCAGCGTCTGAACCGAGGTGGCAAAAATGCCCTCGCCACTCGCGATCACCAGCGCATTGCGCAAGGACTCCAGATCGGCGCGCAGCAGGGTCTCGACCATATTGTCGAGGTCGAGCCATTCGAGCGATCGGCCATACGCTACAAGGTGATAGTCGCGCTGATTGCAGACCGCATCCAGATGCGCGATACGCAACGTCGCCGTGTAATTCGCCGTGATCGCTTTCGGGTAGTCGTCGTTATCCACACCGATGCGCGTGAGCGTCAAGCCCGGGGTCTGCGCCGCCAAGCCGTGCAGGCCCAGCTTCGCCTCGATTTCAGCGGCCCGTGGATCGACCTCGCCCGCAAACGACGCCTTGTAGGCTGGCGTGCCGTGTACGTCCGTCCATGAGCAGGTGCCGGTTTGCCCCGACCCTACGCACGACGCGCAGATGATTTTGCCCGAGCCCTGACAAGGGCTGCAGGTGACACGGCCCGTCGCGCGACAGGTCGAACACGATACGCGCGACGTGCCATTGCATTGGTTGCACGTGACCTTGCCGTGAAAGCAGCCGTAGGCGGTGCAAGGATGGGTTTCGTAACGCGTCTGGTAGTGGCTATCGGTGCGGGAGATGCCGTCCGCGCCGGTGACCGTGACGTAGGTGGTGTAGCCCACTTCGCGCGTGACGGTCCCCATGCCGTTGCAATTGCCACAGTTCTTCTTGCCGAAGACGCAGCCCCATGCCGTGCATGGGGTCTCGCGCGTGCCGTGGCAGGTCTGGCAGGTGTTATAGCCTTGGCCAAAGCAGGTATGGCAGCGGTTTTTACCTTTGCCGCTGCAACCCGAGCAGGTGTCCAGATTCCAGAACCGGCCGGCATGTCCGAGATAGACATCGCCTTCGGATGCGAAGTCATAGGGCGTCTGCGCACGCTTGAGCGCGCCTGTGAGGACCCGCCTGGCTTCACGCAGGCGATCTGCAACTTGCGCGGCGGCGTCTTGGTAAGGGTTACGGCTCTGCTTATCCGCGGAACCGCGCGCGCCCAGAAAATGTCCGTTAATCTCGATCGACTTCGTGCGCGCATCGAGCGTGTGACGGACCTCGAACGTCATTGCCTGATCGACGGAGGTTTCCGCGGCGCACTGCACGTCCTCGGGCGTAAAGCGCGTGCTGGCGCTGATGAGCGCGCGAATTTTCCCCCGAAGGGTCGACGTTTGCTCAAGGTCTGGCTCGAATGTTTCACCGGCTTGCGTTTCCGATTGCGCTTCAGATTGCGCTTGCGCCGCTTCCGGGTTGCCGGCATTCCCTGCCGCAACGTCCTTGCCGTCCGTTGCCTCTCGCTGACCGTCCAACGTGCTCATCTACCTCATCCCCGTGTATTGATTGACCTGCCATGGCCGCCGGCTCCCGTCGATGCGGGAGGGCGGCGTTAGTTCAAGTGCAGGATGTTGCCAGGCTGGCCTGCGTTGCCCGCGTCCACGTCCACATCGACGAAGGATGCCGGCGGCGCCTGGTCACCCCGAATGGCGGCAAAAGTGGCGCCTGCCGGCGAATCCGGCTTGAGCCGGTAAAGCACGGCGACACCCCGCGCGCGCAACAAGGCTTCGAATTGAATCAGGGCTTTGCAGGCGGAAAGATCGACGCGCTGCAATGCCCGCAGGTCGAATTCGATCGCCGTGCAGCCCGGCTCAGCCACAACACGAGCGAGCAGGGGCTCGCATACCTTGCGATCGACGACATGCCCGAGCAGTGCGCCGCCAAGCCCGACGTCGATACGCGCCGGGTGGACCTCGATCCGGACTTCGAGGCCGCGCGGTGGCCATAGCAGTGGCAATACCCCCAGCGCGCAGCCTGCGGCAAAGCCGTCGCTAGGTTCGCCCGTCACGATGGTGACGAGCGCAACCGTCACGAAGAGCCACATCGCTGCCGCCACGACCTGGCGCGGCTGCATGTCGGAGAACGTGAGACGCGTGATGAGCTTCGACCAGTCGTCGAGCATGTCGAGCGCCATCGCGATCATGACGCCGGCCGCGGCGAGTTTAGGCACATAGGAAAGCAGCCGGGAGCAGAACAGGATCAGGGCGAGTGTGAGAAGGGCGTGCAGGATGGCGGTCCAGCGCGTACGCGCTCCGGCGGCGAGCGCCATGTTCGTGCGGGTAAGCGAGCCGACGACCGGCAGCAGTCCCGCGCCCGCGCACAGCAGATTGAGCACGCCGTGCATCAGCAGATCGCGATTGGGCTTGGCGCGCGCATGGGTCGATGACTCGATGTT
The DNA here is from genome assembly GCF_035948235.1 of Paraburkholderia sp. Taxonomy (GTDB): domain Bacteria; phylum Pseudomonadota; class Gammaproteobacteria; order Burkholderiales; family Burkholderiaceae; genus Paraburkholderia. The sequence goes on from NZ_DASZJJ010000256.1 coordinate 20,655, forward strand.
GGCAATCGCAATGAGCGTGTCGAGCGAGGCAAGTACGCCGATCAGCGCGCCATAGACGCCGATCTGCGCGAGTATCGCGCCGTCCAGCAACGAGAACGTGTGCGTCCAGCGTTCGACGGCACCGGAGCCGATCCCGCCCGGATCGAAGCCGCTGATGCCGAGCGTGCGGCAATCGGCGGCGGGCGGTGCGAAACCCAGTACAGCGTAATAAGCGGCGCTGCCCGCGAGCAGCGTCCAGAAGAGCGACAGGCCTTTGGGCAGGCTGTATCCGCGCCGTGCCGCGAAGCCCACGCCATAGACCCAGCCGAAGTGCGCGGCGAGCCCCGCAGCGATCACGACGAGCGTTGGAGGCCATTCGAGCGCACAGTGCGTGACGGTCTGCACCTGGCTTTCGATGGCAAGGGCCGCCGCGCCGAACAGCAAGCCCGAGAACACGGGCGCGGGCACCATGCGCGCCAGCGTGCCCGCCTTGAACGCGGCAAGCAGCAACTGCGTGATGGCGGCGACCGCTACCGCGAGTGCGGCGCAGCCTAGCAGGGCAGGCAAGCCGTGCGCCGCCAGGCGGGGTTGGGCGGCGAGCGTCGCGAGCAGATTGGAAAATAGGACAGTGGCGGCGACACGCGGTCCCGAGATGAGCGGCTGGATCGAGCCGCCCAGCGCGATGCCGATCAGGCCCACCACGGCGGTCAGCACGCCCATCATGGCGCCGAGCGCGACCGCCTGGCTGCCCGGCAGGCTGGAGGTCGCCTGGGTGCCGAGGCCGATGTATTCGGCGCATGATGCGACGCTCAGCAGAATCGCCGCGAGCAGTTCGGGCATGAGGCGCGTGGCGAGCGGCGGCGGCGCGTGGCGCGGCGAGGCGATGGGCGGGCGCATTTCAGTGCGTCCTGCAGGCGGTCTGGAGCCGCACGTCGTCGATCACCGCCGATTCGCGCAGCGCGGCAGCGGTCTCGGCGAGCGGCTGGGCGTCGGACAGGCGCACGAGGTACGCGCTGTTCTCGTCCGGCCCGTACACGATCGTCGCGCCGTACTGCGTCAGCAGCAGGGTGATATCGCGCTCGGTTGCCGTGCGCCTGAAGGTCAGCGCGAGCGTGCTGCATGCGCTCGCGCTGCCGACGCCGCGCGTCGCGGCCAGGCCCGCCGCCGGGGCGTGCAATTGCCCGACGCCCTTCAGGAAGCCCGCAAGCATGCCGGCCTCAAGCAGTACGAACACTAGAACGAAGGCGCTGCGCCGGCTCAGGAAATCGGACAGTTGGGTCAGCATGCGTGGCCTGGCGGTTTCAGGTGGTGGAACGGATGGAACCATCTGCCGGCGCATCGGCGGTGTGAGCGCCGATGATCGCAGCGGTGTGGATCGCGGTGATCGGGATCTGGCCGAGCACCGCATCATGCGCATTGGCGGCAAGCAGCCGGGGCAGGTTCCATTCGCAGGTCGGGAACATGCCGAGCGGGCAATCGCTGCACGGGTCGGCGGTGCGCCGGTTGCGCCACGCCAGCAGCAGCTTGAGCATCGCGCCGAACGCGAACAGGACCGCCGCCTTGAACATCCACATCGGCGCGAAGTAGGTCACGCAGAACAGCCCGCTCACCAGATAACTGCCGCTCGCGAATCCCAGCAGGATGCGCGCGAATATCTTGAAGCGCTTCGCCTGCCAAAGCGGCTGCAATGCGGTCGGCACAAGTAGCAGCAGGTGAAAGACGATCCATTGCGCCATCGACCAGCTTTGCCAGCCGATTGCACAGGCCGCCGCAATGCCGAGCGGCGCGCCGAGTGCGACGCAGCTGCAGCCAAGGCATAGAGGCCGCCCGAACGGCCGTATCAGGTGATGATCGTGGCGCTCGCAATGCGGGTGATGCGCCCAGCGCAACATGCCGGAGCCGGGCGCGAGCCGCTTGATTTCGCCGGGCGAAGGCATCGGAACGAAACCCTCGCCCAGGCCGGAGCGGGCCTCACTCATTGCGACGGAACACCATCACCAGCACGCTCTTCGAGCCGCCGCAGGTGGCGGTCGACGACTGATAAACCTGCACGAGCCAGTAGCCTTCGGCGGCCATGCGGTTGGCGTGGCGCTCGCAGGAGGCGGTGTCGTACGGCTTGCCGCAGGCGCCTTCGATCGTGATGAACTTGTACATGAGGTTGCCCTGTTGAGATGGATCAGTTGACGGTGTGCGTGGCGAGCATCGCGTAGGTATGGGTGTCCGGAATGCCCGCGACGACCTGCAGATCGACCTTGCGCTCGGCGACCTGCACGCCGTTGACGTACAGCGTCGACTTGACCGGGTAGGCGCCCTGCGGCACGCCTTGCGGCATCGGGATGGTGAAGCTGCTGCTGAACGCGCCTGCGCTGGCGGTCTGGTTCACCGGCTTGCGCACCGATTTGGCGATCGAGCCGTCGGGCTTGTAGATCGTGGCCTCTTCTTCGATCGTCGGGTCGGCGGCGTCGCGCTTGCCCTTGACGACCTCGATATACGAATGCAGCGTTGCCTTCTCGCCCGCCGAGATGGATGCAGGCGTAAACGACGTGTTGTATTTGACCACCGACGCCTGTTCCGGCAAGCGGCCACCGTGTCCGGCCTGGTAGTCGGCCTGGGCCTGCTGGGCGGTCTTGATCTGCTTCGCCTCATAGTCCACGGCTGCGCAGACCAGCGCCGCGATGCCCGCGCCAATCGCCGCACCGGCGGCACGGTTGCCACCCGCGACGATTGCGCCGAGCGCCGCGCCGCCCACGCCGGCGATCAGCGGATTGCATGAAATATTGGCGAATTTGGCTTTTGCGTCGTTCATGTCGGCGCAACCGGCCAGTACGGCAGCGAGCGTGACGCCGGCAATCAGCCGCTTCGAAACGTAGATGACTTCCATTGCTTCCTCGGAGTTTCGGTCAATCGGAAAAGGCGATCGGACGCCGGTTACTGAACCTGCGTCCCGCAGTTGTCGCAGAAGCGCGAGTCGGGTTCGAGCGCTTCGCCACAGGCGCTACATGGCTTCGCGCTGCGCTGCGCGCCGGGCTGACCGGCGAGCATGTCGCGCATCTGCGGCGACAAAAGATGCTCCGTGGCCCCTTCGCCGGCGCGGTTGAGCGCATTGGCCACCGCGATCTTTTCGATATCGCGCTGCGACGTCGGCGCGACGACGATGGTCTGCTGCTGGGCGCACTGTTCAATGAGCTGGCGGATTTCGCGGGCTTCGTCAGGCAGGCCGCGCATGCCGACGATCATGCGGCGGTGGTCGCGGCCAAAGGTCACCGAATCGATCTCCGCCACCCACACGCGCACCGACATGTCATGAACCGCGACAACGTCGCTTTCCGTGCGCACGCGGTCGCTGAATTGCGCCCCCAGGTTCATGCGCGAGCGCTGGAAATTGCCGTCGAACTGCACCCAGACGAGCTTCGAAAGAAAGTCGAAGCGCGCCCACAGCATGTGCCCGGCGCGCAGACAGAACGCGCCGACTGCGAGCATCGCGCTGCCAAACGTGGCCCAGCCGAGCGCGGCCGATTGCACGTCCGCAGGCGAGGCCGCGAACGCCGTGGCGAACCACAGCAGGCACAGCACGGCAACGGCAATCAGCAGGACACCGAAGGTATTCAGACTCACCAGCCAGCGGTAGCGCGGCTCGCTGAAGGCGCGCCTGAGGTCCACGCGACGCATGTCCTCGCGCGGCAGTGGCTGGGTTTCTTCGAACAACTGACCGGTGAACTGGCCGGACTGTCCCGCCACGGACGGCGTATGGCGGGCGTAACGGCGATTCGGAATCTGCTCGACCCAGCGCCGTTGCAGATGTCGCTCGAGTTCGTCGAGCAACTGCTTGGGTTGGCCGTTCATCGACACCGTGGCGATCTCGCTACCCATGCTGGTGCGCGGCGTGACTACGGTCTGATGCACCAGCGCGACGAAGAACAGCACCACGGCCACGCTCGCACAGATGAGCAGGGCGAACGTCTGTGTGGTCAGCGGCAGCCAGCTCAGGTCGGGCAGATGCGTGGAGACGAGCGGCACCACGATCGGTGCGAACACGGCCACCAGCAGCAGGCCGATCAGACCGGCTGGGCTGAGCGACGCGCTGGACTGGTTGCCTTGCTCCATCGGCTTGAGCAGCAGGAAAAACGCGAAGCCGAAAAACAGCAGCGCGACCCAGGCGCGATCGGACGGATTGTCGAAACCGACCGCGGCGATGATGAAGCTCAGGAACGTTGCCGCGAGTGCGAGGCCCGACTGGAACTGCAGTTGCGCGAGACGCCGGATCGGAATCGGCGCGTAGATGAGCGCCGGGATCAGCGAATACAGCAGGCCGTTGAGCGCGCCCTTGGGTTCCTCGAACCACAGCGCGCCGGAGCGCATGCGGTTTTGCAGCTCTGCCGCGCCTTTCGTGACGCCATCCTGGTTGCTGGCTTCGATCTCGTCGCTCAGGCCGAGCGGCTGTCCACGCCCGAAGTAAAAGCGCAGCTGCATCATGCCGATGCGCGCGTAATTGATGCCGCTGCCGAGCAGGAAGATGCCCATCGCGAGCGGCAAGAACGCCCACAGGCCGTGGTGGGCCGCCAGATTGTGGCGGCTCAGCAGCAATGCCGCGACGCCGCCGAGAAACAGCAGCGCCGCAGCGGCGAAGCGGAACCAGTTCTCGACACGGAACGGATTGGGCAGATTGAGGCGATCGCCTTCGGAACTGAATTCAAACGACATGGAGGGCTCCGCAGAACATCATTCGATCGACATGCTGTTGAGCGCGCTTTGCTGGGCAACCTTCGCACGCTTGCGCAGCGAAAGGGCCTGCGCATTGCGCGGGTCGAGACGCAAAACGGCCTCCGCATTCGAGATCGCGCAATCGAACTTCTTGTTGCTGAAGCAACTATTGCCGTCCGAGAGACTGCCCGCGATGGCGGCGCGGATGGTGGCGTTTTCGCCGCCGTTCGCATCGGCCGGCGCTGCGCTCTTTTTAGGCTTCTCGTGCACGCGTGCTGCGGGCGCTGCAGGTTCTGGCGGTTGCGTTTGTACTTGCGGCGCGGGCGACGGTGGCTCGGCTTGCGGTTGAGCTTGCGCCTGAGGCCGCGTATCGATGACCGTGGCGCCGGAAGATGCGGCGTTCGTTTCGCTTGCAGTCGTCGTCGGCGTGTCGGGCGCAGGTGCGTTCAGCGCTGCGCTCAGCGACGGGGCCGGTGCGGACGCGGGTGTTTCAGCAGGCACTGCGGCAGACACTGCGGCAGGCGCTTCCGATGCCGCTTCAATGAACGGCGGCGCCGATGCGGCGAGCGGGGGACTTGCGGCCGTATCGCCGGATGCAGTGGGCGCATGATGCGAGCGCAGCATGAGGCCCGCGCCCACCGCAACGCCAACGACAACCACAGCAGCAGTGCCGATGATCCACATCTTCTTGCCGCCTTCGTTCCTTGCGGAAGAGGGGGCTGAAGTCATGGCAGGGGAAGGGACGTCCCGTCCGGCGGCTTGCCCGGCTTCGGCGTTCGCCTTTTGCGGCACCTCAGCGCGCGGTGCCGGATCTGGTTCGCGCTGCGATTTTGACAATGATTCGGACTGCGATTCGTAGCGCGATTCGGGCATTGCTTGCGCTACTGCACCAGCCGTGGTGCTGTCGGCTATCGATGCTGCTTCGGTCACGGCAATGACGGCTTCGTCGGCGCGCGTAGCTTCGGTTGCGCTCGCAACGACTGGCGTTTGCGTGATTTCTGCCGCCTGAGTGGCTTCAACGTGCGTCGAGCGCTCCACTTCCCCAGGGATTCCAGCGGCCTGCTGCGGCGCGGTGAAGTCGAAACCGCAGCTACGGCAAAAGCGCTTGCCCGGCGTGCGCTCGGTCGTGCATTCCGGACAGCATTCGCCCGCTTGTGCATCGCTCGCGATCGGTGCGGCTGGGGCGAGCGGTGCAAGCGCCTGCGCGGGAGCGCTATCGAATGTCGCGTGAGGTTGCGCCGCAGTGGGAGTGTGCGTCTGGGCCGTGTCACTTTCGGCGAGCGCAGCCGGCGCTACGTCGATTGTCGCCAGTTCGGCTTCAGACGCTTGCGGGGCGATTGCCGGGATCTCCTCGTGCTTCGCTTCGAACGGTTCAAGGGCCGCTTGTCGCTCCGGCACCGCGGCAATTGACGGGGCAGCGCTGTCAAGCGCAACGAAGTCAAACCCGCATTGGCGACAAAAGCGTTTGCCGGGCACGCGCGCAGTCGTGCACTGCGGACACGCCTGCGCCGCTGCGGCGGCATTGGCCGCCTGCGTGCTTGCAACGGCAGCTTGTGCCGCCATTTCCAGACTGGCTGCCGTTGCCGGAGCCGTGGCGGGCGCGGTGTGTGCGGCGGGGGCAGGCGCCTCGTTATTCAAGGCTGACGCGCCAGGCGCTGCGGCAGCGGCGGCGCGCGGCATGCCGTTACCGCACTGCTTACAGAATTTCGCGGTCGGGCTATTCGAAAAGCCGCATTTCTGACAACGCATGCTAGGTCTCTGTGGTCGTAGTGGCTTGGAGGGGCGTGTTCGCTAGTCGACGCGACGCAGGCGCGCGCCGCCGAAGCCCAGGGAAAACTCAAGGTTGTCGTTATCGATCACCTTGATGACGGCAACGGTCGCGCCATCGTGTTTCACAAAAAATTGTTTGTTGTCCCGCTTATCGGCTTCGTAGGTGACGTTTGTCGTATTGCCTTCCACGGTGGCGCTGTCGCGCGTGAATTCGATCACGCCGCCGATGGTGTTCTCCTCGCGCCATTTACCGATATACGCGGGCCGCGAACCGAACAGGCCGGACACGGCGTCAGCAATCTTGCTGAAAAGACCGCCACTCGCATGGCGCTGGCTGCTCATCTGTGCCTGCATCCCGCGCTGCATATTGTTCAGAAGCGCGAGTCCGTCATTCGAGGCGGTGCCGTTGTCGAACTGCCAGCCGTGATCGCCCTTCACGAGCGAAACGTAGGTGGTTTTGGGCAGATTGGCGAAACGGTTCGGCTCGGCGCGCTGGGCTTCCGGCGTCTGGGTCCAGGCGTCCGCGTTGCGGTAGGTGTAGCTGTAGCTGCCTTGCGTGTGCCAGCGCTCGCCTGCCTTGACCGGCTTCGTGAACTCAACGGCGGTCACCGTCAGCCCATCGGCGAAACAGAGCTTGCCGTCGTGGATCTTCTTTTCGCCCAAGGCCGTATGCGAAAACTGTTGGCCGCCACCGAACATGAACGCATTGGTGACGGGCTGCGGCGGCCCGTAGATGCCCGCTCTGGAGAGCACCTGCAGCCACTGCAGGGTGTTCGCGTCGAAGCCGCCCACCACGACCGGATTCTTGCCGTAGGCGAAGTTGCCCAGACACGTTGCATCCGCAACTTTCACCTTGTCGGCATTCAATAGCCCGGTCAGATCGGATGCGGAAGGCGTGGAAGGCGGCATGGCGAGGAATGCCGCAATGCCGCCCGCGACCAGCAGCACGGCCGCGCCGATTCCGCTCCACAGACCCACCTTGCGCCAGTTGATGTCGAGCGCTACAGCGGCGCCAGTGGGCGCGGATCGCTGCATGCCCACGGCGACCGTCGTGGCAGCGCGCGGACGTACAGGCGAGCCGCATTCGTCACAAAAGCGTGCATCGGGATCGAGCCCGCTGCCGCACTTGACACAAAAGCGTCCCATCACGCACCTCTCGGCAGGTCGGCGCCACATTCACCGCAAAACGCGTCTTCCGGTTCGGCGCGCGTGCCGCACGCTGCACAGGCAGGCGATGCGTTGGCAGGCGCATCGGGCAGCAGCGCCGGTCCATGCGACGTGAACGGCTCCGGTGCGTGCGGCGGGCGCGGGGCTGCCGATACCGGCGCGTCAGGCGACGCAGGCGGGGCGGCGTTCGCTCCAGCGAGGTTCAGGAAGATGTTGCAGATGCCGGCCAGATAGACGAGCAGCGGGAACGTGTAGGCCAGCGCGCCAAGCATGCCGACGCCGACGCCTGTCGCGAGAAGATAGCCGCTCATGCCGCCACCCATTCCGCCCATCCCACCCATCCCGCCGAAGCCAAAGCCCGAATAGAGCGACAGGAGGCTGCCGCCAAAGCCGATGATGCCGCTCGCGAGCGCCGCGACGAATGCCGAGCCGCCAAACACGATGGTGGACGCGATGAACGCCACGATGCCTACCACGAAAAGCAGGACCATCTGCTGCACGATCGGCGGCAGCAGACGGCCAACGTTGAACGCACCGCGATTCATGCCGAGTGTGTCGAGCGCGGCGCGCACGCCATAGCCTTCCCAGAACGCCGGAGCCGCGAGCGGGTTCACAACGAACATGAAACTGAACCACATGATGCCGCCGATCACGGAAGCGATCGGATAGACGACCGTGTAGAGCAGCGGTCCGAGGAACGGAATCTTGCAGATGAACAGCACGACCGCGAGCACGATCATGAACGCGAGTAAGATCGCAATTTCGATCAGGAAAATCGCTGCGAGCTTCGGAAGGGTCAGCAGGCCGGCGATCAGGGCGTCGCGTGCGCTCTGCACCGGGCGGCCCTGAATCTGGTCCATCAGCGTCTTGCCTGCTGCCGATACGCCGGTGGCCGTAATGATTGCGGCCGCAACCGATCCGATAAAGGAAAACAACCCGCCGATCACGAATGCACCGTTGCTGGCGAGCGTACCGGCGATGCCGATGAAGACGCCTGCCACAACGAGCGCTGCGATGGCGCAGGAGATAAAGAGCAGAAAGGCGCGCGTATTGCGTGCGGCGTCCACGGCTTCGAGAACGACGAGCGATCCGCGGATCGCGTCTTTGGAAGATGACATTGTTTCCCCGACAAGCAGATTCGAAAGCAGGCTTGATAACCCGTCAGATAAAGCGTGAGCGCGCATTGAGCGTGAACGCTAATGCGTGTTTACGGTTGCGCTGCAAAAAACCTTAATGCGTGTCTAAAGCGCTATCTCGGGAGAGCGTGAGATTTCGCCGGATAGATACGTAATAAATGGCAATAAGATGACGCTGTCGACTCGCATGGGTCGAACTGAGACGTTAAATATCCCGTTTTTCACTTCTTTTGATCCCCTCGTTATGCGGATCGCATTGATTCTGTCCGCTCGACTCTTGTATTTTTAAATCGCGATTGTGTAACCGATTCTATGTCGTCATCGAAATATACGGTAGTCGTGCAACGAAAAAGAGCATGTTTCGCGAGCTTCATGACGATCCCCAAGGTTGTCGTTCATGAAGCTATTCGCGTCCAGCCGTGAATTTGTTCGCTCATCCCGATGCATTCATCGCGCCCATGCGGCGGGAGGCGTCCCCCGTCGCGCGGTTATGGCGCGGTGCAGCCAGGGGGCGCTTGCGCGTGATCGGCGATCTGTTGCAGCAGCGAATCGTTCAATGCGGCTTTCAGGCTCGCTGCGTCGGCGAAGGCGATATTCACGCGGCCCGACGCATCCGGACCGCCCGCGAAAGTCGCGCCATACAACGTCATCCAGCGGCGCAGATCGCTCATGCGTGCGGTGTCGCGCAGATCCAGCCAGATCGTCAGGCAGGAGGGAGCGGCGCCGCGGTAGGCACTGGTCGCAGCCGGCTCCTGTGTCGTGTTGTGCGTCGAGAGCAGGCCGATCACCCCGGACTGCACCAGGACGATGGCGATCAGAGCCGGTTGCAGCACATTGGCGTGCTCGCGCAGCCAGCGCCCGGCGCGCGCCAGCCAGCCGGTCGCCGTAGGTGCGTGCTCAACCGCAGGCACAGGGCCAAGCGCTTCCTGCAGGGCCGCGAATGCCTGGTCGGATGTTTCGTCGACATAGTGCTGTTGCTGCGCGTCGGCGAGCGCTTGCAGCCAATGCAGTTCGTCGCGCAGCGCCGTGTCATGGGCAAGCCGCGCGGTAAAGGCGCGCCGCTCGGCGGGCGAGAGTTCGCCACGCAGCCAGGCGAGCGCCAGTTCGGTTGGGGCGGCGCTGGAAGGCTCGCTCATCACGCTTCCTGTGCGCCCTGGCGGGCGCAGTCGATCAGCAGGGCCTTGGTCTCGGAAACGCGCCGCCGTACCGCAACCGCCGAGGTCGAGCCAATTCGCGCCTGAATTTCGACGTCGGTGTAGCCGCGCAGGGCAAGCGCAATCGTCTGGCGGGCCAGCACCGTGAGTTTCTCCATGCAGCGCGCGAGAATGCGCGCGCGCCGCGTTTGTTCGTGACTGTCTTCCGGCGTTGGAAAGGGTTCGGCGTCCGACCAGGCAGCGTCGGGCGCTGTGTCGGCATGGCCGGACAGGATCTCGCCATCGTCGTCGAGCGGTCGTTCGTGGTCTTCCCGTTTTGCGCGCTCGCGCAGGCGGGTGAGCAGCTTGAAGCGGCCAGCGCCGATCAGATAGGCCGCCAGCGCGGTTTCGAAGGCGAGCGGATCGCTCACGATCTGTGGCGCGGTGCTGAACTCACCTTTATTCTGAACGAATAAAGCAACGAAGGCGTCGTTAAGCGATTCGTCGATTTCCGTGTCATATGCCCATGAATAGCTGCGCCGCGCCAGGCGGTGGAAGTCGCGGCGCAACTTGTCGTAAAAGCGCCGGAAACGTGCCGGTTGGCGACGCAGACGCTCTAGCGATTCACGAACGGCACGGTCCATCGAATTGAAGAATAAGATTCCGTTGGATTGCGTAGTGCGCCAATTAAATGACGCCATACAAACGCGAAGCGTAGCAGAATGTCGGAGTATTGGAAACCTTCACGATCCATGCGTATTAATTCAAGCATGCAGACTTTATTTCTGAGCCAAAAGGGCATTAAGTCGCTGAAAAACGTGGTCGCAAACGTTTTAATTGGCGCTTTTCTATCGACGATCGCTTGCGGCGCACAGGCTGCGCTCGCCCCCAGAATGGCGCTCGTGATCGGTAATGGCGCCTATCGCAACGGCGACAGGCTGCAGACACCGGCGGCCGATGCCCAACTGATTGCGCAAAGCCTGCAACGGCTGGGTTTCACGGTGCGGCTATTGACCGACCGCTCGCGCGCCCAGATGTTGCAGGACCTCGACGGCTTTAGCGCGGACGCGCGCGGGGCGCGTGTTGCACTCGTCTATTACGCCGGGCACGGCTTTGAAACGGATCAGAAAAACTTCCTGATGCCGGTCGATCTGCCCGCGAAGCTCGCCACGCTGTCGGCGGTGCAACTGCGTGGAGCGGCCATTCCGCTCGAATACGTGATGACCACGGTCGAGCGTGCCCATCCGCAGGCGATGGTGGTGATGGTCGACGCCTGTCGCGACGAGCCAGGGCGAGGCGTAACGGGCGCACGAGGACTCACTGCCGAGAACGCACCACGCGGCACACTCGTTGCGTTTTCAACGAGTCCGGGCGGCAAGGCCCTGGATACGATGCGCAATGTGGGCAAACCGATCGACCATAGCCCTTTCAGCTATTACCTCAGCGAGAACCTCGCAGTGCCCGGGGCCACGCTGATCGACGTGCTGCAAAAGACCCAGGTTGCCGTTGCGGCCGCAACGGGAGAGGGCCAGCACCCATGGTTTGTGAGCGGCCTCGTGGGGCAACTCGTGCTTGCCGAAACGCCCGCAGCGGCGCCGCAGCCGAATCCACAGCTATTCGCGCAGGCGGCGGCCACGCGCGGTGCGGCGGCGGTGGACACGAACGCCTCGCGCTCGCTCTGGGACAGCGAAGAGCAGAGTGTGACCAACGCTGCGGCGATTCTCGACGCGTCTTCGTTCGCCTCGCTGCAGCGGCGCGCGGCGGCCGGCGACGCGCAGGCGCTCACGACCCTGGGCCTGGCCTACGAAGAAGGCCATTACGTGCGGGCCAACCCCGCGCGCGCGATGCAGTTCTACCAGCGCGCGGCGAACCAGGGCTATCCGGTCGCGGCCACGCTGCTGGGCGAGCAGTACCTGGGGGGCAACGCCGCGACACCGGTGGACCGTGCGAAGGCTGAGCGCTGGCTGCGTTCGGCCGCCGACGCCGGGCATCAACGGGCGCAACTGGACCTGTTCCAGTTGCAGGCGCAACGTGGTGACCCCGAGGCCGCACGCGATCTGGCGAGGTCGATGGCGAAGATGTTCATGTCGCGCTAGGCCGCGCAATCTTCGCCCGGTGCGCTTTATTTCATTCGAATGCGAACAAAAGGAGGTGTCTCCGCGAATACGGGATTGAGCGCTTTGCATGAAGCGCGAGATGCGCGATACCGATTCGCAAACCGACTGACAAAGAGGACCAGTAACGATGAAAATGACGATGAACTATCGGGCGGCGGGGGCCGCGCTTGCGCTGGGCGCGATGCTGACGGCGTGCGGCGGCGGCTCGGGCGGTGCGGGTGGCTCGGGTAATCAGGCCTCGAACGGTAACGGGCAGCCGACGGTCGCCGAGCTTGCGCCCCTGCCTGGCGGCAGCACGTATATCGGCACGGTCAGCTTTGGCGATACGGTAAAGATCGCTCTGGATAGCCCGGCAAAGGGACAACTCACGCTGAGCTTCGTGAATTCGCAATTCGGCCTTGCAGGCGACGTGGTGGGCGCCTACACGCAGAACAATGGCGTACTGAGCGTATCGGGCGCCACGCCGGTGCAAGGGGCCACGCTGTCACAGGCGCAGGCGGCTGCGCTGCGTGTTTCGCTTGTCGTGAGCACCGCCGCAAACGGACAGGGCATGCTGAGCGGCACGATCGCGCAGGTGCCGAACCTGCTTGGAACCGGCACGCTCGCCGGTCAATTCGCATTGACGAATAGCGGCGTAACCAGCGTCGCGGATCTTGCCGGTCAGTACAGCCTCGTTTCGCTCACGGGTGACTATAGCGTCGACGGCGTGCCGACAGGGGTGCAAAATCCGGTGGCGGGCCAGGTGAATATCGACACCACGGGTGCTGCGCGATTCTGTTTTGGTCAGGCCTACTCAGCAAGCTGCACGGATGTGGACGACACGCCTGGCGCGACGGCGCGCTTGACGGACGTTGCCAGTTTCACGCCGGACCCCGACCAGACGACGTATCCCGGTGCATTCGACATGACGGTCAGCGGCCAGACGGTGGGTCGGGCGTTCGTCGCGATGCAAGGCGAGAGCAAGACGCTGTTCATCGACCGCTTCGGCAAGTCGCCTGAAGGCACGCCGCGCACCGGTTCGATGGTATTGACGACGACGCAGACGCTTGCTGCCGGTGCAATCGACGGAACGTGGAGCTGCGCGGAGCCCAACACCGACGACAAGAATCATCTGCTGGGCGATGTGGCGGTTTCCACCGTGCAGTTCAACGGTGCGGCGGGCGCGGCCAACGGCCAGAGCACGCTTCTTTCGCTGACGTATAACGCGGCATTCGACTACGCTGCGGCGTCGAAGTCGAGCGCCGATCCTGCGGTGGCATCGGGTATCGCTGGCCTGATCGCCGGACAAATCGCCATGCCGGCTGGTACCGCGGTGTTGTCGTTCCTGCCGGTGAGCGCCGCGAAGATGTATTTCATCGACGAACCGAACGGCTCGGGTTTCTTCGTGCAAGGATTGTGCACGCGCAACTCATAACGCTGCTCGAGCGGGCGTTCGGCGGTGCCTGAGGCTCGGCGAGTCATGGCCGGGGGAGAGTTAACCGGCCAGAACGCCCGGCTCCCTGCAAAATCAATAACAAGGTCAGGGAATTATGCAGGATGCCGAACGATATTTGATTTCTTCATGACGTTCTTCCTTGTTATTTTTTAGGCGGTCAAGGTTTCACTTCCTCGAGCTCGAATTTGTGGCCGTAGGTCTGTTGATAGATCGCCTGATAGTGAGCCAGATGCTCCGGTTCGTTGATTTGCGCGAGCAGCGGAATCAATCGATCCAGTGCTCGGGCATAGCCATCGTCTACAGCGCGCCGCAAGAACAGGGAGGCCGTATACAGTCGGTCAGGCGCGTTGCTTTCGTCGAGCATGAAATTACCGTAAAGCGCTTCCGCGAGCGGATAATGCCTGCCCGCTGCGTACACCGCGTACTCGACAGCGAGGGCATGCGATCGGTACCAGAGCGCGTCGGGCATATTCGGCATGCGAACATGAAGCGCCGTGGCTAACGCCGTCTGCGAGTAAGGGTCACCGCTTTCCGCCTGCTCATGAACCTTGTTGGCAATATTGGCGTCGCTCCAGATCTGCGGAAGCAGTTTCAGCATGCGGTCCAGTTCGGTGTCCCAATGCGCGCCTTCGGCCAGCCGGTCTGCGATTGGCGGGCGCGTACTCACGCGCCAGTCGTCCACGCCGGTGTCGGGGTCAGTGGCTTGTCCGCCGCGCGCCTGAACGCCCGAGAGTTCGGGTGAGTGGGGAGCGCTATCGGAAGCCTGTGGAGCCGCGTCAGACAGATGAAGCTCACCAACCAGGCCGTCGTTGAACCAGGGGCGCTGCGTATCGGCGGTGGCTGCGGACACCAGGATTTGCGTATGACGCAGGGCGGTGATGAGTTCGCCCCCCGCGCGCAATTGCTGACTCAGGTAATAGCTGAAGGGGCTGTGTTCGTAATGCGTGCCGCCGAGCCAGAACGTATCGAGCGCCGACCCGCCCGGCTGCGTCGCAAATGCGATTAGCTCGCCGCGAGCGGCATCGACGGGTTTGAGCGTTTGTCTTGTGGGACCGCGTAGCGCTGCGGTTCGGCACGTATCGAGAAACAGGATCAGCGCGCGCGGGGCACCGCGGTTCGCTGCGCCGCGGACGTAGCGCAGCGGCACTCCGTAGCGCGTAAGATCGCTTCTTGTCACGTTGCCGATTGGCACGGGGAGATCGACGGGGATCAGATAATTTTCCCCGCCGCTTTCGAATCCGTGGCCCGCGTAGTAAATCAAGGCGATCGAAGCTTTCTTCGCGTTCACGCCAAAGCGATCAAATGCATCGAGCATCTGCGCGCGCGTCTGATCGACTTCGAGGTCCACGTCGAAGCCCGTCGATCGCAGGGTTTGCGCAACGAGCCTGGCGTCCGGGACGGGGGAGCCAAGGCGGTCGACGCCTCCGTACAGGGCGTTGCCAATCACGAGCGCCACGCGGGGCGCAGACTCGGCGGCCGGCGTTGTCGCGGCCATTCCAGGCTTGACAGCGCTGGCGAGCAAGGTCGCCAGCACCGCAATGCCCAGGACACGTAACCTGACTGCACGGTGACTCTTGGCGCGCACTGTCGCCGCTGGCAGGAATCGCCTGCTGCTGAAACCCATTTTTACCCCTACGAAATCCTGAAATCCCGCGACTGGAGAATCATCGATATTTTCGATCTCGTGCGCATCTTATCTATTTTGCCCGCCTGATCATATTGCGCCTGGGTAAGTGAAGCACGCAGTGCGTCAGCGCGCGTACATTTCGAGCATGGGTACAGCAGGGCGCGCAGCGCCCCGCTTGCCTTCAGGCCATCAAATGTCAGCCTGGGCGATCTTGTTTGCCCCAGGCAGATGGATGAAACGGTCGTAGACATCGTAATGGATGTGCTCGACGGTTGCATGCACCTGATTGCCGTTCGTGACACCGTCAATGCGAATGTAAAGCGTGCCTTCCAGATCCAGGCTGCTCTTCGAGCGCATATTTTCGATTTGCCGTGCCAGGTTTTCGTCGCTCACCGGGATCCGCGCGATCGACGGATCTTCTTTCAACACGAGCGCCACGTTCTGGACGTTGATGTAGTTGCCGTTATCCACCGACGAGACCGGAAAGCTCTTGCTCGCGAAATCGTAGGGCTGCGCGAACATCATCACCTGCAGGCCGCTATATCGCGAGCCCAGCGGAATCGCGTAATACGATCCCGCATATTGCTTCAGTTGCGCCTGCACCACCGGCCACTCTGTCGCGATCAGATCGTGCTTCTTGAACGTATCGTGCTCGTTGTAATACTTGCCGGAGAAGAGATTCAGCAAATCCTCCTGCGAGGGCGGTGTGCCCTGCGCATGAGCGACCGATACGTAAGTCAGCCACGGCCACCGGCCGTCCGAGGCGTCGACCGCCTGGTAGTTCGCCAGCGGAGTGTTGTCGGGCTGGCTGGTGGGCGCCGGTGCCGTCGCCACGGCAGGCGCGGGTGTTGGGGCCGCCGCGGGCGCGGCCGTGGTGCCGGGTGTGGATGCCGGATTCACGGCGGTAGCCTGGTCGTCGTTACCTTTGTTGCATGCGGCGAGGGCGACGATTGCGGCGGTGAGCGCGAGCAGTTTGAGTTTCATTGGCAATTCCGGGTTATGCAACGATGGACCATTTACCGTCGACCTTGATCATGCGGATGCTCTTCGCGTTTCCGTTGCCGTCCACCATGTCGCACTGATAGCCTCCGGCGTCCGCCGACTTGCAGTTCGCCAGATGGAGCTTCTGGATACTTGCCTGCATGGCATCTGCCATTGGGGCGGTAAATGCGTTAGCACGCAGTTGGTCGATCTGAACCTTGAGCGCCTCCTGCAGATCCGGATCACTCGGGCCGCCGCTGCAGGCAGCCAACACCATCACGCCGCACATCGCGGCCATGTTCTTCATTTTCATGGGTTTTCCCTGTTGTTAGTCTGAATATCCGTGCAGGCATTACTGGATATTGTTCGATGCTGCTGGCGTTCCAGACGAATGTGCAAACGTTTTTCTCTTCTTCGGATCAGGTCCATTTTCGGATTTTCAGTCGTGTTCAATCATGAAGCGGACGAAGCGAGAGACGCCGGTTTCCGTGGGTTAAGCGTTTTTGCGCGTCTCATGGCGACTGCGAACGGCCTCGCTGCATGGGTATTCTGTTGTTGAGGAAATTTGTTCGGTGAAAGACGAGAAATATTTAACGGCGGTCTTTTTCGGCGCGGCGTCGGATGGGCTGTTCATCTAACAATGCCGGCGAAGAACGCAGGCTAGATTGCGGGCCCGCACCTTGCGGCACCGCGCATGGCGATCACGCTGGGCGGCAGGGTGTGATGGTCAATCACATGAAACTATGCAAGCTATAAATGATCCACAGAGATAAACATATAAAAAGAGAATGATTCACAGTGCCGGAGTTCGTCGCTAGTCTTGGCATCGACATCGCTAGCGAGGGACTATGGCACGCTCCAATTTCACGTCGTTTCATCTGCGTCGGCGGATGCTCGGTGCGCTTGCCGCGGCGCCGGCTGCCGCACTCTGGCTCCCCGCGTCTGGGTATGCCGCCAGTGCGCCCGATCTCTCGGGCGTTACGCTCGTGCTGGGCGATCAGGCCGGCGGCCTGCGCGCGCTCGCCGAGGCGTCGCGCGTGCTGGAGGGCACGCCTTATCGCTACCGCTGGGCCAACTTCCAGGGCGCTGCGCCCTTGTTCGAGGCGCAGCGCGCCAATGCCGTCGATATCGCGCCGGCCGGCGATCTGCCCGTGCTTGCCGCAGCGACCGGCGATCCGTCGCTGCGCATCGTCGCCACGCGTGCCGGTTCGCCCACGCAGCTAGGCATCCTCGTGCCGCAGCGCTCCGGCATCAACAGCGTCGCGCAGCTCAAGGGCCGCACGGTCTTCGTTTCGTCGGCGCGTGGCAGCATTTCGGAGTACCAACTTGACGGCGCGCTTGCCGAAGCGGGCCTCGCGCGCACCGACATCCAGATCCGCTACATCCTGCCAGTGGATGCATTCGCGGCTTTCGCGTCGGGCTCCATCGAGGCGTGGGCCACTTTCGATCCCTACTATGGCATCGCGATTTCGCGCGGCGCGCGCGTGCTGCGCGACGGCAGCGGTATCAATAGCGGGCTGAGTTTCATCACGGCTTCAGGCGCGGCACATGCCGATCCGCTCAAGCGTGCGGCCATCGCCGATGTGCTGCAGCGTCTGCAACGCGCGGGAATCTGGGCGCTGGCTCATCCGCAGGCCTATGCCGAGGTGTACGGCAAGCTCACGCGTACCTCGCCCGATACGGCGCTCGTCATCACGCAGCGCGCGGCGCTCAGACTACGTTTCGTGACATCAGCCGATATCGCCACGCTACAGAAAGTCGCCGATGTCGCCGTGCGAGACGGCATCCTGCCGCGCCCGCTCGACGTGGCGGCGCTTGCGGATACACGCATCGGTGTTGCCTGATAGATCATTTGGAGTCCATATTCATGTCCACCCAGGCAGAAGCCTCTCCCGGCACGTTGCCGGATGCCGTACGGCAGACGCACTCGCGCGGCGCGGCAGCGCGCGGCCTCTCAGGCACGCTCGCGGCGCTCGCCTGGCTTGGCGCGGCGGCGGTCACACGCGGCTGGCCGAGCCTCGACGACTGGCCGCACACTGACGCGCTATTGGCGCTAGAGCTGCTGCTGGCTCTGGTGTCGTTGGCCACTGCATTGGCCGCGCGCACGCGGCGCGCGCAGGCTGTCCCACCGCGCGGCTGGCTGGCAGTCGGACCGTGGCTGCTCGCGCTGGCGCTGGGCGTGAGTGCGTGGGAGATCGCCACGGCCAAGCTCGAATGGCTGCCGCGCCCATTCTTCGCGCCGCCCGAGGCGTTGATCGCGGTCTTTTTCGACGATTACGCGCGGCTGGGTTCCAGCGTCGCGCACTCATTCGGGCTGCTGGCGTATGGCTACGCGATCGGCGCGCTCACGGGTTTCGTGGTGGGCGTGAGCATCGGCTGGTCGCGCGCGGTCGGCTACTGGCTGCATCCGCTGCTGCGTCTGGTCGGTCCGCTGCCCGCTACCGCGTGGCTACCGCTGGCGTTCTTCTTCTTTCCGTCGAGCTTCAGCGCGAGCGTGTTTCTGATTGCGCTGGCGTCGGCGTTTCCCGTGGCCGTGCTGACCTGGTCGGGCGTCGCGGGTGTGAATCCGGCGTTCTACGACGTCGCCCGCACGCTTGGCGCGCGCGCCGGCTTCCTGATCCTGCGCGTGGCGATTCCGGCCGCGTTGCCTTCGGTGTTCGTCGGCTTGTTCATGGGGCTGGGCGCGTCGTTTTCGGTACTCATCGTCGCCGAGATGATGGGCGTGAAAGCAGGTCTGGGCTGGTATCTGCAGTGGGCCCAGGGCTGGGCCGCCTATTCGAATATGTACGCGGGCCTGCTGGTGATGGCGCTGATGTGCTCGGGTCTTATTACGTTGTTGTTCCGCGCGCGCGACCGCGTGCTCGGCTGGCAAAAGGGGCTGCTCAAATGGTGATTGCACAGGCCACGCCGCTTGAAGCAACGAAAGAGGCGACGAAAGAAGCGACGCGTCCCGGCGCGCGCATCGACATCCGTCACGTGAGTCACGGCTTCGCGCTGCGCGGCGAAACGCTGCCCGTGCTCGACGATGTCAGCCTCACCGTTGCACCCGGCGAATTCGTCGCGCTGCTGGGTCCGAGCGGCTGCGGCAAGTCCACCTTGCTGCGGCTCGTGGCAGGGCTGGAGACGCCGGGCGCGGGCACGGTCGAAGCCGGGGGCGTGCCGGTGCGCGCGCCCGACCCGTCGCGCGTGCTGGTGTTTCAGGACCCGACGCTGTTTCCCTGGCGCACGGTGCGCGAGAACGTGGGGCTCGGGCCGCAGGCGCAAGGCGCGCGGCGCGGCCCGCGTGCGGCGGAAGCCGAGGCGCGCATCGACGCCGCACTGGAGCGCGTCGGCCTCACGCAGTTCGCCCACGCCTGGCCGCATCAACTGTCGGGCGGCATGGCGCAACGCGCGGCGCTCGCGCGCGGGCTCGTCAACGATCCCGCCTTGCTCGCGCTCGACGAACCGTTCGGCAAGCTGGATTCGCTCACGCGCATGCGCATGCAGGCCGAACTGGTGGCGCTCTGGCAGCGCGAGCGCTTTTCCGTGCTGTTCGTCACGCACGACGTCGAAGAGGCACTGGTGATGGCCAGGCGCGTCGTGGTGTTCAGCGCACGGCCCGCGCGCATCGTCAGCGAGGTCCGCAACGACGCGCCGTATCCACGTCATCGCGACGATCCCGCGCTGGTGGAGTTGCGTCGGGCAGTGCTCGCGCAGCTCGGACTCGAAGCCTGAAACGACATCTTTCTACTCACACGGAACCGCTACACCGATGAACCCGATCGTCTCCGATGTTTCTGACGCGCCGTCCTCCTCGCAGCGTCGCGACTGGCTGCGCAAGACCGCGCTCGCCACGGGCGCGGCTGCATTCGGCGCGCTCTCGTTCGGCTTGCCCGCGACGCGCGCATTGGCCGACGAAGGCGCCAAAGCACTCAAGCTCTCGTGGAATGCGGGCGCCATCTGCACGGCGCCGGTTCCCGTCGCGCTGACGCAGGGCTTCTTCCGCAAGCACGGGCTGGATGTCGAACTGGTCAACTTCGCGGGCTCGACCGACCAGTTGCTGGAGGCCATCGCCACCGGCAAATCGGATGCGGGCGTCGGCATGGCGCTGCGCTGGATCAAGCCACTGGAGCAGGGCTTCGACGTCAAGCTCACGGCGGGCATCCACGGCGGCTGCATGCGCCTGCTCGCCACCCGAAGTTCCGGCATCGTCGATCTTGCGGGCCTCAAGGGCCGCACGGTGGGCGTGAGCGATATGGCGAGCCCGGCGAAAAACTTCTTCGCGATCACGCTCAAGAAACTCGGCATCGATCCGGATGCGGACGTGCGCTGGCGGCAGTACCCGGCCAATCTGCTCGGCGAGGCGCTCAGGAAGGGCGAAGTGCAGGCGATTGCCGATGGCGACCCGACCATCTGGACACTGCGCGAATCGGACCATCTCTACGAGGTGTCGAACAATCTGTGTGGCGACTACGCCAATCGCGTGTGCTGCGTGCTGGGCGTGCGCGGCACGCTGGTGCGCAAGGACCGCGCAACCGCGCAGGCGCTTACCGCCGCCTTGCTCGAAGCGACTGAATGGACTGCTAACCATCCCGACGAAGCCGCCAAGGTGTTCTCGGCCTACGCGCCGAAAGCGGACGTGGGCCAGCTTGCGGCCATGCTCAGGAGCCACACTGACCATCATCATCCGGTGGGGGACGCGTTCCGCAAGGAAATCGCCCTTTACGCCGACGATCTCAAGACCGTGGGCGTGGTCAACGCGAGCACCGATTCGAATCATTTCGCCTCGCGCGTATTCGCCGACGTGCTGACCTGACGTATCGCGAGTGCTGCCGCGCTGCATGAAGCCCGGCGGCAGCACCTCGAAGCTCAAGCTGCTTGCCGCGCGGCTTCTTCCTGTGCCACAGCAGCGCGCACGAGCGGCAGCAGATCGCGCCCATACGCGAGCGCATCTTCCAGCGGATCGAAACCGCGAATCAGGAAGGTGGTGACGCCCAGCTTGCGGTATTCGAGCAACGCGTCCGCCACCTGTTGCGGCGTGCCGACGAGCGCCGTCGAGTTGCCGGCCGCGCGCGTGAGCGCCGTGATGCCGGTCCACAGACGCGTATCGACGACCCGGCCCTTGGCCGCTTCGGCCAGCAGGCGTTGCGAGCCGATGTTTTGCGGGTCTTGGGGGCGGCGCGTGAAATTGGGCGAGCGCGCTACTACGTCCTGGGCGCGCGCGAGAATGGATTCGGCGCGGGCCCAGGCGGCGTCTTCGGTGGCGGCGAGGATCGGCCGCAGCGAGAGGCTGAAGCGGATCGTCTGCGCGCGCCCGTGCGGGGCGGCCGCGGCGCGCACGCGTGCAATGGTGTCGCGCACGGCGTCGAGCGATTCGCCCCACAACGCGTACACATCGGCATGCTTGCCCGCTACCGCGATGGCCGCTTCGGACGAGCCGCCGAAATACACCGGCAGATGCGGTTGCTGCAAAGGCCTGACCTGCGAGCGGTGAGCGGCGACGCGATAGAACTCGCCCTGGTGATCGAAGGGCGCTTCGCTCGTCCAGGCGCGCTTGACGACGTCGAGATATTCGTCGGTACGGCGGTAGCGTGCGTCGTGCGCGAGCCAGTCGCCGTCGCGTTGCTGCTCGGTATCGTCGCCGCCGGAGATGATGTGGACGGCGGCGCGGCCAGCGCTGAAATGATCGAGCGTCGCCAGTTGGCGCGCGGCCAGCGTCGGCGCGACGAAGCCGGGCCGATGCGCCAGCAGGATGCCAAGCCGGCGCGTCTGGTGCGCGACGTAGGAGGCGATCTGCAGGCCGTCGGGCGACGCGCTCGAATGGGCGATCAATACGCGGTCGAAGCCACCGTATTCGTGCGCCTGCGCCACTGCGGCAATCCACGGCGGATTGATCGCGGCGCCTTCGGGCAGATGGATTTCGCTGGATTCCTGATGACTGACGTAGCCGATGAATTCGACGCTCATGGCAAGACTCCTTTATCGATCGCGGGATGCGGTGTCGGTGGATGTGGCAAGCGACGCGAAGGCGGCGCGCCCGAGATTGCCGAGCACGACGTCGTTCTGCGGGGTGTGGATGCGCGCGCACAGCACGTCGCGGTAGTGGCGCTCCAGTGCGTTGTCGCGGCTCAGGCCAGGGTTGCCGCTGGCCTCCAGGGCGATTTCGACCGCGTCGATTGCGTGCCGGCTGACCAGGTATTTGAGCGTCTGCGCTTCGGCGGCCGCCACGCTGCCG
Organism: Paraburkholderia sp.; assembly: GCF_035948235.1. GTDB lineage: Bacteria > Pseudomonadota > Gammaproteobacteria > Burkholderiales > Burkholderiaceae > Paraburkholderia. The sequence goes on from NZ_DASZJJ010000256.1 coordinate 42,915, forward strand.
CTTGCGCCCGCGTCGAGCAGCACGCGGTTGGCGAGCAGCAGCGCGTCGATGCGCCCGACCGTCTGCTGGAAACTGTCGAGGCTGGCCAGCGGCGCGTTCAGGCCGGTAGGCACGCGATGCGCGGCCCATTGCACGAACCAGTCGCGCGCAGCGCGCGCTACGCCGTCGTAGATCGCGGGCAGCAGCACGTTCATCCACAGCGCGGTTTCCGGGTCCATGCCGTTGGCGGGGCCGGGCGGCTGCAGGTCGACGGCCTGGTCGAGGGGCACTTCGACGTTCTCGAAGGTCACCTCGTGGCTGCCCGTTGCGCGCATGCCCAGATGATTCCAGGGCTTGCCGAAGCGGATGCCGAGCGAGTCGCGATGCACGAGCCAGGCGCCAACGCGCGGTTCGGCCTCGTCGGTGCGGCCCCAGACCGCGAACCAGGTGAGTCCGGGGCTGCCGGTCGAATAGAGCTTGCGGCCGTTCAGGAGCCAGCCTGCACCGTCCCGACGACCGATGGTGGCCGGCAGCCCGCCGCGCGAAGGCGAGCCCAGTTCCGGTTCGACGCGCAGGGAGTTGATGAGCGCGCCGTGTTCGACGGCGTCGCGCGCGATGCGCTCCTTGAGCGCTGCGGGCCAGTTGGGGTTGGCCTGCAGACGCAGATGGTAGAGGCACTGCATGACGAAGATGAGCGCCGTGGACGGCTCGCCGCGCGCGATGGCGCGCACCACGTTCAGCGTCTGCGCGAGCGTGGCTTCGCGCCCGCCAAGCGCGCGCGGCACCGTGAGGGCCAGCAGGCCCGCGCGCCGCAGCCGCGCGAGATTGTCGTGCGGAAAATGCGGGCCGGCGTCGAGCGCGGCCGCGCCGCGCGCGAAGTCCTCGCTCAATGCGCTTAGCCACGCATGAGCGGCGGGCGAGTCGAGATCGGCGAGCGCCTGCAGGGCGTGGGTGTCGCGTGCGCTGTCCTGCTGGCGTTGCGCGCTGCGATCGGCGGCGCCGAGCACGGTGTCGGGCGGTCGGTGGGTCATGGGCGTCGTTGGTGTCGATTGAGGAGGCACGCGTGCCGTAGCGCTGGTTCGCGTGGTTGGCGTCGTCAGGGCGCTGCGCTCGAAAACTGCTTGTCGAAGCTCGGCGCGACGTCCAGTCGCGTACGGATTACGTCGGCGCGGCGATAGAGATCGGCGGTGCGCTGCTGCTCGGCGATCACGCCATCGTCGATCGGCACCGGACGCCACTGGCCGCGTTGATAGACGGTGGCGAGCACGTCGGCGGGCAGGCCGGTCACTTTCGACTGGATCGCCGCGACTTCGGCGGGATGGCTGAGCGCCCAGCGCTGCGCGGCGGCGACGCGGCGCAGGAAATCGGAGAGTTCGGCGCGCTTGTCGCGGATCGCGGCGTCGGTGGCTGCCTCGAAGCTCAAGCCCGACGAGACGCCCACGCCGTTGGCGATGCTGCGCGTATGGTCGCGCGCCTCGGCCAGCGCCACGTACGGGTCCCAGGTGGACCAGGCATCGACGCTGCCCGAGGCGAGCGCGGCGCGCGCATCGGCGGGCTGCATGAAGGACCACGTCACGTCGGTCTGCTTGAGGTTCGCGCGCTCCAGCGTGGCGACGGCGAGGTAATGGCCGATCGAGCCGCGCGTGGTGGCGATGCGTTTGCCCTTGAGATCCGCCGCGCTGTGAATCGGCGAGCCGCCCGGCACGACGATGGCAAGATCCACCGGCGTATAGCGCACCGCCGACACCGCGCGGATCTTCGCGCCCGCCGCGTAGGCAAAGATAAGCGGCGCGTCGCCCAGGCCGCCCACGTCGATGGCGCCCGCATTGAGCGCTTCGCCCAGCGGCTGCGCGGCCGGGAAGTTGAACCACTGGATTTCGTAGGGCACGTCCTTGAGCTGCCCCGAGGCTTCGAGAATGCCGCGCGTCTGCAACTGCTGGTCGCCGACCTTGAGGGTGGCGGCGCTCGCGCACAACGGCAGCGCGACGGCAAACGCCAGCAGCGTGCGTGACAGGCGTTGCGGCCAGCCTGGGTGTGAAGAAGAGCGGATGGCGGAACGACGCATGAACAATCCTCGATCGAAGGCAAAAGCACACGATACGGAGCGCGTCACCATAAGGCAAACGCATTGTTCTTCCATGCAAATATGCATAAGTGGAATAGCAAAGCTTGAACGCGAAGCCGTAAAGGCGCTAAGCTGGGCGATCGCTCATTCCGGCTAGCAGCCAGAACAACAGACATGAAACTCGACGAAATCGAAGCCTTTGTCGCCGTGGTGCGCAGCGCGTCGCTAAGCCAGGCGGCGGCGGGACTCGACCTCACGCAGCCCGCCGTCACGCGGCGCATCCAGAATTTCGAGGAAGCGCTAGGCGTCGAACTGCTCGACCGCAATACCAAACCGCTGCGCACCACGCCGATGGGCCGCGCCGTGTACGACCAGTGCCGCGCGATCCTGCGCGAGATGGACGCACTGCGCCAGCTCGTCAACGACGGCGCGCCGCTGGCGGGCGTGCTGCGCCTGGGCGTCGCGCAGACCGTCGCCGACATCGCGATGCTCGACGCGCTGCAGGTGCTGCGCCAGGCGCACCCTGAACTGCAGGCGCGCGTGACGACGGGCTGGGGCGCGCCGCTGCTGCAAAAAGTAGAGGACGGCGAACTCGATGCCGCCATCGCGCTGCTGCCCGCCAATCGCACGCTGCCCGAAACGCTGGCGGGCGAGTCGCTCGGCTCGCTCAAGCTGGCGGTGGTCGCAAAGAAGGGCTTGCTCAAGCGGCGCACGCATACGCTGGCGGAATGCCAGGCGCACGGCTGGGTGCTCAATCCCGATGGCTGCGGTTTTCGCGCGGGTTTGCAGCATGCGCTCGCCGCGCAGGGCCACTCGCTCAAGCTCAACCTCGAAACGCTCGGCACCGAACTGCAACTGGGGCTGGTGGCCGACGGCGTGGGGCTGGGTCTGGTGCCGCAGCCGCTGGTGGCATCGAGCGCCTGGGCCGACGCGCTCGACATCGTGCCGGTCAGCGACTTCAAGCCGGAAATCGCCGTGTGGGTGGTGCGCTCGCGCGCGATCGGCAAGATGGAGTCGGCGCTCGCGGTACTGGCGCAGAGCGTGGCGGGCAGCTTCAAGGCGGCGCGCGTCGCCCGCGCGGCCTGACGGCAGGCACGCGGCGGGCGACGCTTTCCACCCTCAACGCTTCAACGCTACGGCGTTCAGACCGTGAAAAAGCCGTGCGTGCCGTCGCGGCCCAGTTGCTCGACAAGGCCATACTCCCATTCGAGGTAGGCGTTCATGGCTGCGCGCGCGTTGTCGGTGCCCTCGTAGGGCCGCCGGTATCGGTCGATGCGCGGCGAGGCGAGCTGGGCATCGCCGCTTTCGACGGGCAGGCCGGCACGCTGCCAGGCGGTGGTGCCGCCTTCGAGCACCTCGACCGGCTTGCCTGTGAGCGCCGCGATTTCGGGTGCGGCGAATGGTGCGAGCGCATTCGTCATGCAGACCGCCACGTAGCGCTTCGCGTCGGGCAGCGCGCGCAGATCGTCGAAGCCCGGTGCCAGATGCGAGCGCAAGGTCCACCACGCGCCTGGGATATGCGCCTTGATGTGGTTCGCGCTCGACGTGAAATCGAGCACCACGGTGCCGTGATCGTGCTGTGCGAGGCGGGCGGCGAGCGCTTCGGGCGTGATCGACGCGACGGCCTGCGGCGCCGGTTTGGGCGCGCGCCACGGGCCGCTTTCGCTGAGCGCCTCGGCGTTCACGGCGTCGATCACATGGACTTCGACATTCATCTGCGCGAGCCACGACGCCGTCATATTGGCGCGCACGCCGTCGTCGTCCAGCAGCACCACGCGTGCGCCGCGCACTGGCGCGAACATCTCCGTTTCCTGCACCAGCTGGCCGCCGGGCGCGCCCTGAAAACCGGGCACATGCGCGCGCTCGTATTCGGCGGGCGTGCGCACGTCGAAGCGATAGGTGGTGCGTGCAGGATCGGCAGCCCAGCGCGCGGCTTCGTCAAGCGTGGTGCGGCGCACGCCCGCGCGATCGGCCAGTGCGCGCGCGGCCTCCCGCGACTGCGCGAGCGTGGCGGCGTCGCGACCGGCATCGGCGTCGAACTGGCGCGCCGCGCCACGCTCCAGCGTCTGCCCGGCAAGCGTCCAGCCGATCGTGCCGTTACGCAGCGCCGCAACGGGATTCGGCAGTCCCGCATTGACGAGCGACTGCGCGCCGATGATGCTGCGCGTGCGCCCCGCGCAGTTGACGATCACGCGGGTGGCCGGGTCCGGAGCGAGCGCGCGGGCGCGCAAGGCCAGTTCCGCGCCCGGCACGCTGACACTGCCGGGAATGTTCATGGTCTGGTATTCGTCGAAGCGGCGCGCGTCGAGCACGACCACGGGCGCGTCGCCGTCCAGCAGCGCCTGGACTTCTTGCGCGCTCAGCGACGGCGTGTGGCGCGCGGCTTCAACCCATTCGCCAAAGGCCTTGCTTGGCACATTGACGTCGCGAAACACTTCGCCGCCTGCTCGAATCCAGCCTTCCAGGCCGCCTTCGAGCAGCGCCACATCGGTATAGCCGAGCGCATCGAGCTTGAGCGCCGCGCGCGCGGCAAAACCTTCGCCCTCATCGAGCAGCGCGATGGGCACGTCGCGGCGCGGCAGCTTCGTCCAGGCATCGAGTTCGATCTTCGCGAGCGGCAGGTTGGCCGCGAACAGCGGATGGCGTTGCGCGTGCGGGTCTTCTTCGCGCACATCGAGCAGCGCGATTTCGCGGCGGGCGAGCAGGGCGTCGCGCACGTCCTGGTATGAGCGCGTGGGAAATGACTTCATGAGGCGATGGATTCCTTGCTGAGATCCCAGAGATTCGGGAGGACGTCGTTCGAATAGCCTGAAATAAAGGGTCTTGGCGGGCCGTCGGCGGGATAGGTCGAGCGCCTGATCGCGCCGATGTTGCCGCCATAGACGTGGATGCTGATCGACACACGGTCGTCAAAGGCGTTGCGCACGCGATGGATATCGCCGATGGTGGGCGAAACGGCCTCCACCATGCCCCGTTCGAGACGCGTTTCGGCGCCGTGCGGGCTCAGCACGCCATCGGCGCTGCGCACGTAGGGCTGGGCGTATTCCGCGCCCCGCAGCACGCCGATGAGGCCCCAGACCGTGTGATCGTGCACCGGCGTCTGTTGCCCCGGTCCCCACACGAAGCTGACGACGCAAAAGCGCTGACGCGCGTCGGCGTGCAACAGAAATTGCTGATAACGCTCGGGCGAGGGCACGGCGTAAGCGTCGGGCAGCCAGTCGTCCTCGCTCACGAGTTCGCTCAGCGCTTCGAGGCCGCCTTCGATCAGTTCGGATTCCTTTTGAAATCCATGAGGCTGTCGATCGACCAGTTCCGCGATGTTGCCGACAAAGCGGCGTAGTTTGTGGATCGCCATCAGTCGAGCAGCTCCGGCTCGCGTTCGACCAGACCGGCGTAAAGGCTTTCGAACGCATGGCGTGCGCCTGCCGCACGGCCCACCTGGCCATGCGTGAGCGTGGCGATGTCGTGGGCGATGGGCTGCGGTTTGCCGGCGGCTTCGGCCAGCAGTTGCGCGTGGCAGGCGTTGTCGAGCGCGATATACCACCATGCCGCGGCTTCGACGCTCGGGCCCGCAGTGAGGATGCCGTGGTTCTTCAGAATGACGGCCTTGCGCGCGCCGAGCGCATGCGCGATGCGCGCCCCTTCGTCGGTGTCCAGCACCACGCCGCTAAAATCGTCGAATAGCGCATGGTCCTCGTAGAAAGCGCAGGAATCCTGCGTAAGTGGATCGAGCGTGCGGCCCAGCGTCGACCAGGCCTTGCCGTAAAGCGAATGCGTGTGCGCGGCGGCGACCACGTCGGGATGCGCTTCGTGAATCGCTGCGTGGATCGCGAAAGCGGCCTGATTGACGGGGCCTTCGCCCACCACGATCTCGCCATGGCGGTTCACGAGCAGCAGATCGGACACGCGGATGCGCCCGAAATGCAGGCCGAGCGGATTGACCCAGAAGTGATCGTGCCATTGCGGGTCGCGCGCCGTGATGTGGCCGGCGAGACCTTGATCGAAACCAAAGCGCGCAAACAGCCGGAATGCACCGGCCAGGCGCGCCTGGCGATGGCGCCGTTCTTCGGCGACCGTGCGCGCGGGCGCGGCTTCGTCGTCGAACCAGAACTTGCGGATGGGGGCATGCCGGAAGTCCGCAGGCGCGGCATCGCTGGGAATATCGCGGGGGGAATTGGCGAGGATCGCGCTCATGTCGTTCCTTGTTTTTAGGGGCTTTGCTGCGCTTACGCGGCGGCGCGCACGCGGCTGGTGAGTTCGCGCGTGGCGGGAATCAACACGCGGCCATAATCCGCGGCGTCTTCGAGCGGATCGAAGCCGCGAATCAGGAACGTGGTAACGCCAATCGCGTGATATTCCGCGAGCGTCTGCGCGACCTGTTCGGGCGTGCCCACGAGCGCCGTGGAATTCGAGCGGCCGCCGATCTCCTTTGCAACCGCGGTCCATAGGCGCTCGTCCGCGCGTACGCCGTCACCGGCTGCGCCGAGCAAGCGCCGCGCCCCTTCGCTTTCGAGCGGGCCGCCCTTATCGAGACCCTGCGCCGCGCGCAGGCGGCGCGTTTCTTCGAGGATGTGCCCGGCGCGCTCCCACGCGGCTTTTTCCGTATCGGCGAGAATCGGCCTGAACGACACAGAGAAGCGCACCTCGCGACCGTGCTTCGCGGCTTCGGCGCGCACGCGGTCGATCAGGTCGGCCACGCCCTGTTTCGATTCGCCCCACAGCGCGTACACGTCGGCATGCTTGCCGGCGACCGTCAGCGCCGCTTCTGATGCGCCGCCGAAATAGATCGGCACATGCGGCTGCTGGCGCGGTTTGACTTCGGAGAACGCCTGCTCGAAGCGATAAAAGCGGCCGTGGTGGTCAAAAGGTTTGTCTTCGGTCCAGATGCGCTTGAGTACGCGGAGATATTCGTCGGTGCGTGCGTAGCGTTCGTCGTGGCTCAGGAAGTCGCCGTCGCGGCGCTGGTCCGCATCGCTGCCGCCCGAGATGAAGTGCACGGCCAGACGGCCACCCGAAAAGTGATCGAGTGTGGCGATCTGGCGCGCGGCCAGCGTGGGGGCGACGAAACCGGGACGATGCGCGAGCATGAAATGCACGCGCGACGTAACGCTCGCGGCGTAGGCAACCGTGAGCGTGGCGTCGGGGCTGCTCGAACTATGCGGCACCAGGATGCGGTCGAAACCCGCGCGCTCGTGCGCCTGGGCGAAATCGCGAACGTAGTCGACGTCGATCGCGGGGCCGCTCGCCTGGTGCGTCTCCGACACCTTGCGCTGCTGGATCATGCCGATGAATTCGATGCTCATGCTGGCTCCTGTGAGAGGTCTCTATGGAGCGCAGCCTAGCATCGCGACATGCAAAGTTTAAATATTGATTGAATATAAATATTCCATATCGGCATCATGAGAGGGCGCCGGGTAGAGGCGATTCCGCGTTAGCGACGATTGTGTCGTCATGACGACGATATGACGTGGCCCGGCGCTCATTCGAACGTGATGAACTGCGCCGACGACCCCACCTTTCGTTCAGCTATCGCATATTGAATGCGTCGAGTATCAGTCGCCTGACGCTCCAGATTTAGGGCACGGTCACCAGGTTGACTTGCCTCGCCAGCACGAACAGACTCTGCTCACCATCGATCAGCACCGGAGCGGACGTGGCCAACCCGGATCTTTCCGTCGACGACCCGAAGGCCGCGCGCGTCATCGCCGCGCAGGCCAGCCCGTGCGACAAACTCGTCATCCACGCGCAGCCCACCACGGTCGATCGCCCCTGCCGGCACAAGCGTCTCGCGCTGGCCGCGACGATCCTCGGTTCGAGCATGGCCTTCATCGACGGCTCCGTCGTCAACGTCGCGCTGCCGTCGATTCAGCGCGAACTGGGCGCAAGCGTCGCGGCGATGCAGTGGGTCGTCAATGCATATCTGCTGTTTCTCGGCTCGCTCGTGCTGGTCGGCGGATCAATGGGCGACCGCCTCGGACGGCGCACGGTGTTTGTCGCGGGCATCGCGCTCTTCACGCTGGCCTCGGCGGCCTGCGGCTTCGCGCCGAATGCGTCTGCGCTGATCGCGGCCCGCGCGGTGCAAGGCATCGGTGCGGCGCTGCTCGTGCCCAGTAGTCTCTCGATCATCGGCGCGGTGTTCGACGACGCTTCGCGCGGGCGCGCGATTGGCACCTGGGCGGGCGTGGGCGCGATCACCTCGGCGGTGGGGCCGGTGGCGGGAGGCTGGCTCGTCGATGCGTTTTCGTGGCGCGCGATCTTTTTCCTGAACGTGCCGCTTGCCGCGCTGACGATCGCGCTGGCGCTGTCGTCCGTGCCCAACAGTCACAAGCTCGATGCGCCGCGCGAACTCGACTGGCCGGGCGCCTTCAGCGCGGCAGCGGGTCTTGCCGCGCTGACGTTCGGCCTGACCGAAGCATCGGCGCGCGGCTTCGCGCATCCGCTGGTATGCGCCGCGATTGGCGTGGGCGTGCTGGTGCTCGGCGTGTTCGTGGCGATCGAGGCGCGCAGCGCCAACCCGATGATGCCGCTCGATGTGTTTCGCTCGCGCGATTTCACGGCCGCCAATCTTGTCACCTTGCTGCTTTACTTTGGACTGGGCGGCGCATTCTTCTTCCTGCCTTTCACGCTGATCCGCGCGCACGGCTATAGCGCGACCGCCGCGGGCGCGGCGCTGTTGCCGGTGCCTGTCGCGATTGGTTTGCTATCGCGTTTCACCGGCGGGCTGACGAACCGCTTCGGTGCGCGCTCGCTGTTGACTGCCGGCCCCGGCGTTGCGGGTATGGGTTTCGCGTTGCTGGCGCTGCCGTTCGTGCACGAGGGCTATTGGGTCGGCTTTTTCCCTGCGCTCGTCGTGCTTGGACTGGGGATGACGATCACGGTGGCGCCGCTGACGACGGTCGTTATGAGTTCGGTGTCGAGCGAGCGCACCGGCGTTGCGTCCGGCATCAACAACGCGGTCGCGCGCGTGGCGGGCCTGCTGGCGATTGCGGTGCTCGGCATCGTGTTCGTCTGGTCTCACCAGGCCGGGCTATCGGCGCGCCTTGACAGCTTGCATGTACTGCAGGACGTGCGGCCGACGCAGCCATTGCTGGCGGCGGATCATCAGGGCGAAGCCCGCACGCCGGTGGCCCGCGCGGACGCCGATGCCATCGTCGACGCCCTGCGCGCCGTCGCCGCCGTGTCCGCCGCGTGTGCGTTCATCGCAGCGGCTATCGCGGCGGCAACCCTGAGCCCCAGTCGTTCGCGTTGACGATGCAGATGGGGCAGGCTGCCTGAAACTATCAGCCAGGCCGATGATTGAGATCGCAAATTGCGAGTTTTCTTATGTGCGGGTCGTTTATACGATGTTCGGTATCGGCGCAGCGGTTGTGCAGCTTGTACCGCGCGCGCAACTGGAGGAGCGATGGAACATAAGCCCCGCACGCAGAACGAAAAGCTCGAGGTCAAAACCACGACCTGTTACATGTGCGCCTGCCGCTGCGGCATTCGCGTGCACCTGCGCGATGGCGAGGTGCGCTATATCGACGGCAATCCGGAGCATCCGCTCAACCAGGGGGTGATCTGCGCCAAGGGTTCGTCGGGCATCATGAAACAGTATTCGCCAGCGCGTCTCACCCAGCCGCTGCTGCGCAAACCAGACGCCGTGCGGGGCGCCGCGCAGTTCGAACCGATTTCCTGGGAAACCGCGTTCGACCTGCTGGAAAAGCGCCTCGCCCATTTGCGCGCGACGGACCCGAAACAATTCGCGCTATTCACGGGCCGCGACCAGATGCAGGCGCTCACGGGGCTCTTCGCCAAACAGTTTGGCACCCCGAATTATGCGGCGCACGGCGGATTCTGCTCGGCGAATATGGCGGCTGGAATGATCTACACGATAGGCGGATCGTTCTGGGAATTCGGCGGCCCGGATCTGGACCGCGCGAAGCTGTTCTTCATGATTGGAACGGCGGAAGATCATCACTCGAACCCGCTGAAGATCGCCATTTCGAAGTTCAAGCGCGCGGGTGGCCGCTTCATTGCGATCAATCCGATCCGCACCGGCTATGCGGCCATCGCCGACGAATGGGTGCCGATTCGTCCAGGCACCGACGGCGCGCTGTTCATGGCGCTCATGCGCGAGCTGATCGAAAACGACGCGTATGACCGCGAATTCGTCGAACGTTATACGAATGCGGGCGAGCTGCTCGATATGCGGCCCGATAGCGATACGTACGGCCTGTTCGTGCAGGACGAAACGGTTGAAGTGCGCAATCCGCTCTTTCCGCAGAATCATATGTGGTGGGACGCCGCGAGCCAGTGCGCGGTGCCGCATCACGCGCCGGGCGTGCGGCCCGCGCTGGAAGGGCGCTATACGCTCGCCAACGGCACGCCGGTCGCACCGTCGTTTGAACTGTTGCGCGAGCAGGTCGCCAGTTGCACGCCGGAATGGGCGGCGCAGATCACCGGCATTCCCGCCGCTACGATCCGCCGGCTGGCGCAGGAAATGGCCGATGCCGCGCGCGATCATAAGGTTACCTTACCGATTCCATGGACTGACGCCTGGGGGCAAACGCACGAATCCGTGACGGGCGCGCCCATTGCCTTTCACGCCATGCGTGGGCTTGCCGCCCATTCAAACGGCTTCCAGTCGATCCGTGCGCTTGCCGTGCTGATGTCCTTGCTCGGCACCATCGACCGGCCGGGCGGCTTCCGGCACAAGTCGCCGTATCCGCGCGCCGTGCCGCCTTCGGCGAAACCGCCCAATAGCCCCGACGACGTCAAGCCCAACACGCCGCTTGCGAATGGCCCGCTGGGCTGGCCCGCCGCGCCGGAAGATCTGTTTGTGGACGCCAGTGGCGAGCCCGTGCGGATCGACAAGGCATTCTCGTGGGAATATCCGCTTGCCGTGCACGGGTTGATGCATAGCGTCATCACGAATGCCTGGCGCGGCGACCCGTATCCGATCGATACGCTGTTGATCTTCATGGCCAACATGGCGTGGAATTCGTCGATGAATACCGTCGAAGTCCGCAAGATGCTGGCGGACCGACACGAAAGCGGCGAGTACAAGATTCCGTTCATCGTCGTGTGCGATGCGTTCCAGTCGGAGATGACCGCGTTCGCCGATCTGATCCTGCCCGATACGACTTATCTTGAGCGCTACGACGCTATGTCGATGCTCGACCGGCCGATTTCCGAATTCGACGGGCCAGTCGATTCCGTGCGCGTGCCCGTCGTGCCGCCCACGGGCGAGTGCAAGCCGTTTCAGGAAGTGCTCGTCGAACTGGCGGGCCGCCTGAAACTTCCGGCTTTCACCACGCCGGACGGTCAGCGCAAATACCGCGACTATCCGGACTTCGTCATCCATCATCAGACGGCGCCGGGATCGGGCGTGGGCTTCCTGATGGGCTGGCGCGGCAAGGACGGCGACAAGGCGCTGGTGGGCGAACCAAACCCGCAGCAGTGGGAGCAGTACGCAAAACACAACTGCGTCTACCACTACACGCTGCCCGAATCGCTGCAGTACATGCGCAACGTCAACGGGCCTTATCTGCAGTTCGCGGTGGAAAAGGGCTTTCGTAAGTTTAACGAACCCATTGTCATTGCGCTTTACTCGGATGTGATGCAGAAGTTCAGGCTCGCCGCGCAGGGTAAGACGAAAGGGCGGCAGCCGCCCGCACATTTGCGCGCACGTATCGAACAGTACTTTGATCCGCTGCCGTTCTGGTATGCGCCGCTCGAACACGACGCGACCGATCACGCGCGGTTTCCGCTCGCAGCCGTCACGCAGCGGCCCATGGCCATGTATCACTCGTGGGATTCGCAGAACGCCTGGTTGCGGCAAATCCACGGCGAGAACTATCTCTACATGAATCCCCGCACGGCGGCCGCGCAGGATATCGCGGACGGCAGCTGGATTTACGTCGAATCGCAATGGGGCAAAGTGCGCTGTATGGCGCGCTATAGCGAAGCGGTGGAGCCCGGCACGGTATGGACATGGAACGCCATCGGCAAGTCGGCGGGCGCGTGGAATCTTGGGCCCGACGCCAACGAATCGCAGCGCGGCTTCCTGCTGAACCATCTGATCGCCGACGAAATCCCGCTCAAGCATGCCGATCATCCGCGCACCTCGAACTCCGATCCCATCACGGGACAGGCGGCGTGGTACGACGTGCGCGTGCGGATCTATGCAGCCGAGGCGGACGCCGACCACACGCTGCCGCAATTCGAGGCCATGCCCGCGCTGCCCGGTGAGATCGGCACGGGGGCGAAAGGACTCGTTCATCGTGTCGTTCAGACCTATTTTGCCGGGCGCGGCGAGTTCGCCGCGCGTCTGGCGAAGGCCACGCAGCGTAAATAATTCGGAGTACAGGCTATGACACAGATGGCGCTCGTGATCGATCTGAACGTCTGCGTGGGGTGCCACGCGTGCGTGACGAGTTGCAAGGAATGGAATACCTCGGGCGAGGCGGGCAGTCTGGCCGACTTTCGCCCTTATGACGCCGATCCGTCGGGCACGTTCTTCAACCGTGTGCAGACGTTCGAGGCCGGCGAATATCCGCTGGCCGACACCATTCACTTCCCTAAGTCCTGCCTGCACTGCGAGGACCCGCCGTGCGTGCCGGTCTGTCCCACGGGCGCGAGCTACAAGCGCAAGGAGGACGGCCTTGTGTTGGTCGATTACGACCGCTGTATCGGCTGTAAATACTGCGCGTGGGCCTGCCCCTACGGCGCGCGAGAGATCGACGAGGCGCGCAAGGAAATGACCAAATGCACGCTCTGCAGCGATCGCATCTATAACGAGGCGCTTCCCGAGCGCGACCGCAAGCCCGCGTGCGTGCTGGCGTGCCCGACCTCGGCGCGGCTGTTTGGCGACATTCACGATCCCGAGTCGGTTGTGTCGAAGGCGATCCGCGAACGCGGCGGCTATCAACTGATGCCGGAGTGGGACACCAAACCGTCGAATCATTATTTGCCGCGTCAGCAAGTGACGTCCTGCGGCGGCGCGTGTTCGTGCAAGACATCGGATGAAGCCGGGTCCGCGACGCTCGAAGCCCAGCTTGAAAGCGGGGCGCTCAATCTGGCGTCTATCGCTACGCGGCCTGCGCTTTAACGTACTTGACGACGCCTGAATAGAAGAAAGGAGAGCGCAATGAAACCGGCATTTTCAGTGGTATTTCTCACGACGCTCAGCGGCGCGGGCCAGGGGCTGCTCATCGCGCTCGTGGGCGTCGAACTGGCAATGCGACTAGGCTTCGGCGATGCGGCTGCTGTTCCGTCCGCGTTTTATGTGGTTGGCGCAGGGCTGTCGTGCTTGCTTGGCGTGTTGGGACTGGTCGCATCGTTTTTTCATCTCGGCCATCCCGAGCGGGCATGGCGCGCCATTGCAATGTGGCGCACCTCGTGGCTTTCGCGCGAATGCCTTTGTCTGCCCGCGTTTCTTGCCTGCACCTTCGCCTATGGTCTGGCGCATCTGTTGGGGGCGTCCTTTACGCTCGCGATAGGCGGCGTGGCAGTGGTGGCCAGTGTGCTGCTGTTCGTTTGCACCGCGATGATTTACGCGTGCCTGCGCTTTCTTCAGGAATGGGCCACGCCGCTCACGCTGGTCAATTTCCTGCTGCTGGGCTGCGCATCCGGCTTTACGCTGGCAACCGCCTGCGCCGCGAAATTCGCACCGGCCATGATCGTGCCGCTCGCCGTTTGCGCCTGCGTGTTGACGCTCGCGGGCTGTGCGTCGCGTACGGGCTCGCTCATCCGCAATGCGCGTCTGCGCCCGAAATCGACGGTGCAAAGCGCGACCGGCATTCGCGCGGAACGTGTCGAGCAGAAGTCGCGCGGATTTACCGCCGGAGCGTTTAATCTGCGCGAGTTCTTTCACGGCAAGACGCCGCGTGCGCTGGCCCGCGTCAAATGGACGTTCCTGATCGCGGCGTTTCTTGCGCCTTTTTGCCTCGTGGCGATCGGTGGCGGCGTGCGCCCGGTTGGGCTGTCGTTCGCGCTGCTTTGCGCGGCGGCGATTATCCAGTACGCGGGGCTGGTGGCCGAGCGCTGGTTTTTCTTCGCCGAGGCGCGGCACCCGCAGAATCTCTACTACCAACGCTCCTGACGGCGGGCGCTAACCTCCCAGCGCGATAATCGCCGATGTCAAGGCGGCGCCCAGCAAGGTCATGGCGCAACCGGCCTTCATCGCGCCCGCACCCGTGTAGCGCCCGAGCGCAAAGCCTGCGGCGAACAGCATGGCAAGCGTGAGCACGCGCGAAATGATCAGCGCTGTGATGTGATCCTTCACGATGATGAAGGGCAGCGCGACCGGAAAGGTCGAGACGACGACCAGCAGGAAAATACCGGCGGCGCCAATAAAATCGTCGCGTCTTAAACGCGCGCGCGGCGGCAGCGTCGATGCTGCCACCAGGCGCGCGCGAATCTGTTCAAGTTCAGCATCGTCGACCAGCGGCTCCAGCGCCTTCGGCAGCGCGTCGCGCAATACCTGTACGGCAACGGCGCGATCCGGTTCGCGCTTTACGGTCAGGGCCAGCGTCAGGCGCTGACCGCGATCCGCGAGCGTGCGCACCAGAAACATCACCGCATCGGCAAGGCCCCAGGCGAGATTGCAGCCAAGCGCGGCGATGAACAACTTACGCCCGGCATCCTCGCCGGCCGTGACGGCCTTGATGGCCCCCACGAAAGTCAGCGCCATGAATAGCCCGAAGCACAGTTCGGTCACGCGATCGACGGTATTGAGGACGGGCTCGCGCTTTTCGGGCACCGGTTCGCGCGTGGGGGAAGTCGTGTTCATAGGGCCTCGTGCTTGAGGGTTTCGGCGGCTGTTCCAGCCCTTATCCGGATGAATACGTGAAGATACGCCATCGATGCGCGGATCGGCTCGCCGGAATCCGGCTGCGGCGGAATTTTTTTTCGTTCGCGCACAATATCCGCGCGCCTGAAACGTCTTCAGGCCCATGGAACCGCCACCCACCTCGCAGCCGATGACCGACCGAGACAGCGAAATCACCGCGACCGTGGTGCGTGAGCGCACGAGGCTCGTCAATTTCATCCGGCGCCGGATTCGCGACCAGGATGATGCCGAAGACATCCTGCAGGATGTTTTTCACGAATTCGTGCAGGCCTACCGGCTTCCCGCGCCGATCGAACAGGCGAGCGCGTGGTTGTTTCGCGCCGCGCGCAACCGCATCGTCGATCGCTTTCGCAAGAAGAAGGAGCAGCCACTCGCGGAATTGTCCGGGACCGATGGTGACGCCGACAGCGAGTATCGGCTCGACCTGGCGCTGCCGGCCCAGGATGCCGGACCTGAAGCGCTTTATGCGCGCAGCGTGCTGCTCAAGGCTTTGCAGGATGCACTCGACGAGTTGCCGCCGAATCAACGTGAGGTCTTTATCGCGCACGAACTGGAGGGCCGCTCGTTCAAGGACCTGGCTGCGTCAAGCGGCGTGACGCTCAATACGCTGCTTGCGCGCAAACGCTATGCGGTCCTGCATCTGCGCGCGCGGCTACAGCCCATTTACGACGAACTGGATATTTAGAGGAGCCGAAGGATGAAGTTTCGATTCAGATGTGCGGGTAAAGCGCTGCTTGTGCTGGTCGCCATTGGCGTGCTGGGGTGGGTGGTGATGATGCTATGGAACTGGGTGATTCCGGCGCTCTTCGTAGGCGCTCGCGCGATCGATTTCTGGCATGCGCTGGGCTTGCTGGTGTTGAGCCGCATTCTGTTTGGCGGATTTCGCGGACACGGCGGCGGGCGCTACCGGCGTCACTGGCGCAAATGGGAAGCGATGACGCCCGAAGAACGGGAGCAATTCCAGTCGGCATGGCGAGCGGGCCGCGCGCGGCGCACGGGAGACGAGGCATGAGCGGGCAATCCACGGCAGAGTGCAAACAGGAGCCGGGCGTGATCGTGCCGGTCGTCGATCTGAAACGTTGCGAAGGCAAGGGCGATTGCCTCGATGTGTGCCCCGAGAGCGTGTTCGAAATCCGGCGTATCGACGAAGCCGATTATCGCGCTCTCGATTGGGGGCATCGGCTGAAGCTGCGGGTGCACGGCATGAAAGTCGCCTACACGCCGAACGCGCAGGCCTGCCGCTCGTGCGGCTTGTGCGTGACGGCGTGCCCCGAACGCGCGATCAAGCTGGCCAGAACGACGTAGCTTGATCGACGAATGGGCGAGCGTTGGGCCGGGCAGCAGCGTAGGCCGCGCGACCCGGCAGCTTACTGGCCGAAGTAGACCGGCTTCATGCCGTCGTAGGCGGGACGCGCGGCAGCAGTTGCAGCGTTAGCTGCAGTGGCAGCGGTTGTAACCGGGCCGCCCGAGGCGCTCGAACCGTCCGCGACGCCGCCGACGGCGCTGTTCTGTGCAGCGACCTTGGCTTCGGCGGCGAGAATGTCGTCGGGGTAGTGCGGATCGTTGCCGCGTGCGGGGCTATAGCCGGCCTTTTCGAGTTGAACGAGTTCGGCGCGAACCTGCGCACGGGTCACCGGGCCATTCGACTGGGCAAACGAAGCAACCGGAACAACGAGGGCAACGGCAACTGCAACAGCTTGAATCAGGGACTTCATGACAACCTCCATTGTGCTTTGGTGTTCGGTTGTGCTGTTTCGCCGCAACCGATGAAGCCAGTCTAGGAGTTTGCCTGCCTGGGGTTAACCATGATTTCGGGAAATCATACTTTCACGCGGTGGAAAGATCAGCTGGCGCTGCTGCGCGTGATCGTGCCCCATGTCGCCAGGTGGCTGCGCCGTTCGCAAAAACGACGGACAGTTTTCCAGAAGCGCCATTGACGTTTTCGTCCCTGCTGGATGCCGGTCTTTTTCTATTGCGTCCCTTAATGGCGACCTCTACTGGCGCGAACGGCAGCGCCACGTCCCGCCGCGCGGCCGTTCTCAACCCGAGGACGTCATGCCAATTGCTCCCTCCGCTCCCGCTTCTGCTTCCTCACAACCGCGTGCAAGCGCCGCGGCGCGGCTCGAACGCCTGCCGTTTTCCGGCTATCACAAGCTGGTTTTCACCATCATCGCGCTCGCATTCTTCTTCGATTCGGTCGACCTCGGCACGATGACGTTCGTGCTCGGCTCGATCAAGAAGGAGTTTGGGCTCTCCACCGCGCAGGCCGGACTGGTCGCGAGTTCGAGCTTTTTCGGCATGACGATTGGCGCCGCCGTGGCGGGGCTGCTGGCGGATCGCTTCGGCCGGCGGCCGGTGTTCCAGTGGAGCATGGTGCTATGGGGCGTGGCCTCGTATCTCTGCTCAACGGCGCATGACGTGAACATGCTGATCGTCTATCGCATCCTGCTGGGCTTTGGCATGGGCATGGAGTTCCCGATCGCTCAGGCGCTGCTTTCCGAGTTCGTTCCCGCCGCCAAACGTGGCCGTCTGGTCGCGCTGATGGACGGCTTCTGGCCGCTTGGCTTCATCACCGCGGGGATCGTCGCTTACTTCGTGCTGCCGACGCTTGGCTGGCGCACCGTGTTTGCGCTCCTCGCCATGCCCGCCGCGTTCGTGCTGGTGGTGCGCAGGATCGTGCCCGAATCGCCCCGCTGGCTCGAACATCGCGGGCACGCGGACGAAGCGGATCGCGTCGTTGCGCAGATCGAGGCCAGCGTGATGCGATCCGCCGGCCTGTCGAGCCTGCCCGCACCCGTGCGGCTTCAGGAGCCGACGGAGTCCACGCCCACGCGCGGACGCGGCGCGCTGCGCGAGATCTGGAGCCCGGCTTACCGGCGCCGCACCGCGATGGTGTGGGCGCTCTGGTTCTTCGCGCTGCTCGGCTTCTACGGACTGACGTCGTGGCTAGGAGCGCTGCTGCAGCAGGCGGGTTTTGCGGTGACGCAATCGGTTTTCTACACCGTGCTGATCTCGCTTGGCGGTGTGCCCGGCTTTCTCTGCGCGGCCTGGCTGGTCGAGGTCTGGGGCCGCAAGCCGACCTGTGTGGTCTCGCTGCTGGGCGGCGGCGTGATGGCCTATGCGTATGGTCAAACGGCGTTGCACGGCGCCAGCATTCCGTTGCTGCTTGGCACCGGCCTCGTCATGCAGTTCTTCCTGTTCGCGATGTGGGCCGCGCTCTACACCTATACGCCCGAACTCTACGGCACCGGCGCACGCGCGACGGGCTCAGGGTTCGCCTCGGCGATTGGCCGTGTTGGGTCGCTGATTGGCCCTTATGCGGTTGGCGTGGTTTTGCCGCTGTTCGGCCAGGGCGGCGTGTTCATGCTGGGTGCGCTGTCGTTTGCCGTCGCGGCGCTCGCCGTCTGGACGTTGGGCATCGAAACAAAGGGTTTGTCGCTCGAAGCGCTCACCTCGGAAGCGGGTGATATGCTCGACGTTCCCTCGCCTTTGACTCTGAGCGATGCGCAACAGAACGGCGTCGCACGACATCATTCATGAATATCGATCCCGCTGTCATTGAAGCCTTCGCTCCGACCGGCGTTGTGCGCGCCTCCATCAATCTGGGCAATCCGATCCTCGCGAACCGCGATGTGGTGAGTGGGGAAGTGTCCGGCGTGTCGGTCGACCTGGCGCGTGACTTCGCCGCTTATCTGGGCTTGCCGCTCGAACTCGTCGTGTTCGATACCGCCGCCCAGTCCGTTGAAGCCGTGAGCGACGCGCGCGCGGATTTCGGCTTCTTCGCGGTCGATCCGACGCGCGGCGAAACCATCGCGTTCACGGCGCCCTACGTGCTGATCGAAGGCTTCTATCTCGTGCGCGAGGACTCGCCGGTGCGCACCAACGCCGACGTGGACGTGGCGGCCCATCGCGTGGCTGTTGGCAAGGGGAGCGCCTACGACCTCTTTCTCACGCGCGAATTGAAGGCGGCGCAGATCGTGCGCGCGCCGACTTCGCCAGCGGTCGTGCAGACTTTTATCGAGCAGGGGCTGGAAGTGGCCGCCGGCGTTAAGCAGCAACTGCAGGCCGACGCGAGCCGCATCGGTGGGCTGCGTCTGCTGGGCGAACGCTTTATGGTGATCCGCCAGGCGATGGGCGTTGCCAGAAGCCGGGGACCGCAGGCTGCCGCCGTGCTGGCGGACTTCGTCGAGCGGAAAAAGGCATTCGGATTCATCGCCGCGGCGCTTGCAGGGCATGGGATCGAAGGGGCTTCGGTGGCGCCGGCTGCGTGATTGGGGAAGTCCGGTCGATCTGGACGCGCGCTACCCGAGTTACGCCTCGCCACAAGTCTCGATACTCTGAACGATCTCGTCGATGGTTGCGCGAATGCGTGCGGTACGGCGCAGATCCTTGTGCGTGACCAGCCAGATTTCATAGGGCGCTTCGCGCCTGCGCGACGGCCAGACGCGGATAAGTCCGTCGTGTGCGCCCATATTCACGGGAATTTCGCCAAGCCCGATCCCTGCCTTGATCGCGCCGCGCAGGCTCAGGTTCGAATCGAAGCGCGCCACGATGCGCCCGCTCCTGAGCGGCTCACCCGCGAGGGCGGGTTCTTTGGCCGCGTCGATATAAGGCTGATAGACGACGAGATCGTGTCCCGCGAAGGCCGTGCCTTCCACCGGCACGCCATGCCGGTCGAGATAACTCTGCGACGCAAACAGTCCCACCTCCCAACTGGCCAGTCGCCGCGCCACCAGTCCAGGATTGTGCGGACGCACGGTTCGCACGGCGATATCCGCTTCGCGTGTCGCAAGGTTCAGCAACTGCGTCGAAGTATTCAAACGCACGCACACTTCAGGGTGTTTTGCATGCAGCCGCTCGATCGAAGGAATGACGAAGGCCAGCGCGAGGGCGTCGGTCGTCGTCACCTTGACTTCGCCTGCCAGCTTTTTGTCGAGTCCCTGAGTCTGTCGTGTGAGATCGTGGGCCGCGCGTTCCATCGCTTCGGCGGGGAGCAAGGCGAGCTTGCCCGCTGGCGTGAGCACATAGCCTTTCGAGGTGCGCGCGAATAGCGCCGCCGACAGATCGTGTTCGAGCACCGCGAGGCGTCGCCCAACCGTCGCCTGATCGAGGTTGATCGTGCGTGCGGCGGCGCGCAGCGTGCCTTCGCGATGGATCGCGAGAAAGATGCGGGCGTCGTTCCAGTCCATGCAGGCTCCGTCGGGTGATGATGCAATTTTGCATCAGTGCGCAAGCAATTTGCTGCGTGGCTCGCAGACCTCAGAAAACTATACTCGTCTGCAGATCAAAGGCGTGCAGTCCAACGAATCCTTCAGGTTCCCACGCCGCTCGATCGAGCTTATGAGGATGAATCGATGTCGAATGCAGCACACACCATTGCGCCGACCATGTCGGCAGTCGAAATCACGCAACCGGGCGGCCCGGAAGTGCTGGTGCCCACGGTACGCCCAGTGCCGGCAGCGGCGCCCGGCGAAGTCCTGATCCGCATTCACGCGGCGGGCGTCAACGGTCCCGATGTGTTCCAGCGCAAGGGACTGTACGATCCGCCTCCGGGTGCTTCGGACCTGCCGGGTCTGGAAATCGCGGGTGAAGTGGTCGCACTCGGCGCGGGCGTCACGCGCTTCGCGGTGGGCGACCGTGTCTGTGCGCTGATTCCGGGCGGCGGTTATGCCGAGTACGCGACGGCGCACGAGTCGAACACGCTGTTCATTCCCGATGGGTTGAGCCTCGTCGAAGCCGCCGCCATGCCCGAGACCTTCATGACGGTCTGGCTCAACGTGTTCCAGCGCGGCAAGCTTGCGAAAGGCGAAACCGTGCTGATCCACGGCGGCGCATCGGGTATCGGCACTGCGGCGACGATGTTCGCGAAGGCACTGGGCGCGGGCCGCATCATCACGACAGTCGGCTCCGACGAGCAGCGCGAGGCCAGCCTCGCACTGGGTGCGGATCTCGCGATCGATTATCGTAAGGACGACTTCGTTGCCAGCACGCTGGCCTTTACCGAAGGCAAGGGCGCTGACGTGATCGTCGATATCATCGCGGGCGATTACGTTGCGCGCAATTTCGCGGCGGCGGCGGTGAACGGACGCATCGTGCAGATTGGCGTCATCAAGGGTCCGGCCACGCAGGTCGATCTGTTCCCGATGCTGACCAAGCGGCTCACGCATATCGGCTCGACGCTGCGCTCGCGCACGCACGATGAGAAGGCGGAGATCATCCGCGAACTCGAAACGCACATCTGGCCGCATATTCGTGGCGGCAGCGT
>NZ_DASZJJ010000257.1:0-8167 GCF_035948235.1 Paraburkholderia sp.
GATATACGACGACGCCTTGGCGATACGCGCCTGCGCCTGCGCGATGCTCGGGCTGCCTTCGAGCGCCTCGTCGATCAGCTTCGGCAGTTGCGGGTCGCCGAACTGTTGCGCCCAGTCGAGCGTGGGCCACTGGCCACCCTGAGCAGGAATGCTCTGCGAGGTCTCGAACTGTTGCGGCTGCGCGAGGGTCTTGTCGCTCTTGATGCCGGCGTAATTCGCGCAACCGGCCATCAACGCGACCGTTGCGCCAGCAACTAAAACCGCCAACGCGCGAGGCGTCGTGTGCGGGCGAAGGATTGAAACGCTAGTCATGTTTTCCTGATGATCCTGATGATGCGGTAGCGTGGTCGATCAATGCGCGGCCGAATCGGCGGCGCCACCCTCTGACTTGCCTGCGCGCGTGATCCAGATAAGCGGAATGATCGCGATGAATATCACCGCCGAAATCCAGAACACGTCGTTGAGCCCCAGCATCGCCGCCTGGGTATCGACGAGTTGCCCGAACACCGTACGAGACCCCGACGCATCCAGGTGCGCCGTTTTCGCCACAAAGTCGAGAAACTGCGTGAACGCGGGGTTCTCCGGCGTGGCCTGTTCGGTGAGGCGCGCGTGATGGACGACAGTGCGGTCATACCATTCGTTCGCGCCCAGCGACGTCCCCACCGCCCCGCAAAATACCCGCACGAAGTTCGAAAGACCTGCCGCGGCCGGAATCCGTTGCGGCGCTTGCCCTGCGAGAATGATCGCGGTAAGCGGCACGAAGAACATCGCCATCGGAATGCCTTGCAGCAAGGTCGGCACGACCAGGTGATACGTGTCGATATCGACGATGTAATTCGAGCGCATCCAGAACACCACCGCGAAGCCGATGAACGCGAGCGTGGCGATCAGGCGCGCGTCCGAACGCGGCAGCACCTTCGCAATCACGGGCGAAAGCAGCACCGTGAAAATCCCGATCGGCGCAATCACAAGACCCGCATCCACGGCGCGATAGCCCAGATATTCCTGCATCCATTGCGGCAGCAGCACGAGGTTGCCGAAGAACACGCCATAGGCGATCGAAATCGCAATCGTGCCGCCCAGAAAGTTACGCTGGCCAAAGAGCCGCAGATCGACGATCGGATGCTCCTCGGTCAGTTCCCAGATCACGAAAGCCGTGAAACTGACCGCAGCGGCGATCGTCAGCCCGACAATCACGGGCGAATGGAACCAGTCGAGATCCTTGCCCTTGTCGAGCATGACCTGCAAGGTGCCCACCCACGCGACCAGCAGGCCCAACCCGACCAGATCGATCGGCGGCTTGCGCGTAGGCGTTTCGCGCGAGCGGTAGATCATCCACGTCGTCACGGCCGCAAAAATGCCCACTGGAATGTTGATGTAGAAGATCCACGTCCAGCTATAGCTATCGGTGATCCAGCCACCGAGCGAAGGTCCCGCAATCGGCCCCACGGTCGCGGTCATCGCCCATAGCGCCAGCGCCGTCGATGACTTCTGCTTCGGCCAGGAACTGAGCAGGATCGCCTGAGACATAGGAATAAGCGGCCCCGCCGTGAGGCCCTGAAACACACGCGCGGCCAGCAGCACCGGCAGATTCGGCGCCATGCCGCACAGCCAGGAGGCGATGGTGAACAGCACGATCGCGCCAACAAAGAGGCGAATCTGGCCCAGCCGCTGCGTGAGCCAGCCGGTCAGCGGAATCGACACGGCATTGGCCGCAGCAAAGACGGTGATGACCCACGTACCCTCGTCCACCGACACGCCCAGGCTGCCCGACAAGGTAGGAATGGCGACGTTCGCGATCGACGAATCGAGCACATTCATGAAGGTTGCGAGCGCGACGGCGAGCGTGCCGAGCGCGAGCTTGCCGCCGGTGAGCGGCGCCGTTGCGCTGGCCGCGGACGGCGCGCTCATCGGACACCCCGCAAGCGTGCTGTTCGTTGATCCATAGTCATTTTGCAATCCTGATTAACTTGATGTGCTCATCCGGACGAGCGCGCCCGTTGCGTCCGGCAAGAGACGCGCAGGCGCGCCGCATATGCTCGCGCAGCGGCGTCCGCCAATAAGGGGAAGATCAAACCGGATAGGTAAGTACCGAACGGTACTGGATAATAAAAGCCAATTCCTGCCGAGTCAACCAAAATCGAACCGATCGGTACTGAGGCAGACGGCGGCGCGGACGACGAAAAGCGCGCCATCGTGCTGTGTTACGATCCCGCGACACCGTTATTGCAATCCAATAGAAAGACATGGCGACGCTCAAGGAATCCGGCGCACCGGCGCGCCGCGCTCGCGACATCGACCCCACCCCCAGCCGCGCAGACACCATTCTGAACGCGGCCCGTTCGGTATTTCTGGCGCACGGCTTCAGCGCCGCCACGACGGATATGATCCAGCGCGAGGCGCGCGTTTCCAAATCGACCGTCTACGCGACGTGGCCGACAAAAGAAGCGTTGTTCGCCGCCGTGATCCAGCGCGAATGCGGCCAGTTTGCGAATTCGCTGCGTCACATGGAGTTCGAGTCCGAGGACATCACGCGCTCCCTCATCAGGCTCGCGCGCGCGTATCTGGGCATCGTGGTATCGCCGATGGGGCTCGCGCTGTACCGAGTGATCGTCGCGGAAACGCCCCGTTTTCCGGAGCTGGGTCGCACTTTCTTTGCAGCCGGGCCCGAGGTCGTGGCCAGCATCGTCGGCCAATTTCTCGAACGCGCCGCCGCGCGCGGCCAGATCGATGTACAGGCGGTGGGCTATACGACGGCGGCCAATCTCTTCATCAGCATCGTGCGTGGCGAGGCGCAACTGGAATGCCTTACGCACCCGAACGCTCGCCCCTCCGACGCGCAGATCGACCGCTGGGTGGAAGCAGCTGTGCATACGTTCGTGAGTGCGTTCGTCAAACGTCCCGCCACGCCGTGACGGCGTGGGCGTATTTGAGCGTTACACCGGCGAACGCTCAAGCGCCCATGCCTTCTGTTTATCGGCTCATCTAATTCGTTAATCGGAACGCCATCTTTCGGCCAATCGGCCGGAAAAGATGCTAAGAACAGGGTTCCCGAAGCTCGCGGCAGGTTTGTCGCGCTTCGCTTCTCAAGCCTGCATCTTCCGATGAACGCCACTTCCTTCTCCTTCCTTACCCGGTGCACGGCCGTGCTCGCCGTTGCGCTCTTCATGCTCGCTGCGCTCGCGCTGCTGCGCGCCAGTCCCGCCCACGCCGAATCCGGTGAGGCGCTGTCCGTAATCGCCCCCGTGCAAAGCTGCGAGGCGCTCGCGCAGACGAAGCTCGACGCAGCTGTTGGCGCGCCCGTCGCGATTGAAACGAAACGTCTGGACACCGCGCAGGGCGAGTTCTGCGAAGTGAGCGGCACGATCGCGCCCGCGATTGGCTTCAAACTCGACCTGCCCACCACGAAGTGGACGCAACGCTATCTGCAGGCCGGTTGTGGCGGCCTGTGCGGCATGATCAACGCCAGCATCGGCAACGCGGGCGATTGCCGCCCTGCGCTGGATGGCGAATTCGCCGTCGCCGCCACGGACATGGGGCACACCGGCCAGATGGGCGCGCCCGACGAGGGCGCCTTCGCGGCCGATCCGCAAAAGCGCATCGATTTTGCTTATCGCGCGAATCACCTCACGGCGCTGGCGTCGAAGGCGCTGATGCGCGCGTTCTACGGCGTCGCGCCGCGCTATGCGTATTTTTCGGGCTGCTCCGACGGCGGCCGCGAGGCACTGATGGAAGCACAGCGCTATCCCGACGACTTCGACGGCATTTCAGCGGGCGCGCCCGCGATGCTGTTCCAGATCCAGAATTCGTTCTTCCATGCATGGACGGTCGCAGCCAATCGCGGCAGCGACGGCCAGCCGATCCTGCTCGCACCGAAGCTGCGCGTGCTGCACGACGCTGTGATCGCGCATTGCGACACGCTCGATGGCGTCAAGGACGGCCTGTTGAGCGACCCGCGCGCGTGTCATGTGCAGGCGAGTTGGGTCGCGTGCAAGCCGGGCGCGAGCGATACCCAGCACTGCCTCACGCCTGCGGAGTGGTCGGTGGCACAGAAGATCTACACCGGACCGACCGATGCCGAAGGCCATCGGTTCCTGCCTGGTGGCCTCGAACCCGGCTCGGAATTGATGTGGACTTCGTTCGTGCCGCGCGAATCCCACGCGCGCGTGATGTCCGAATCACTGTTCAGCAGCATGGTGCCGGTGGTCAATCTCGTGCCCACTCAAGCCGAAGCGGCTGCCGCGACATTTCCGTTTACGACCGCGCAGTTCACGCGCATGCAGGAACTCCATCCGCTCAACGACGCGACCAATCCCGATCTGCGCGCGTTCGCAGCGCACGGCGGCAAGCTCATCATGTGGCACGGCTGGGCCGACTTCTCCATCGCGCCGATGATCTCCGTCGCTTACTATCGCGCCGTGCAGGCGGAAATGGGCAACGCGGCGACGGACCATTTCCTGCGCCTTTTCATGATTCCAGGCGTCGGTCACTGCGGCGGCGGCGACGGCTTCGCGCAGGTCGACACGCTCAGCCCGCTGATGACGTGGGTCGAGCAAGGGGCCGCGCCCGCGAGCCTGCATGCGGATCGCGTGGCGGCCCGCGTGGGCGGTTTTGGCGGCATGGGTGGCCCTGCTCCGGCACGCGGCGCGAGTGCTCCGCACGGCACGCCGCCGACGGGCGGTCCTCAAGGCGGCAGCGATGGCCGTGGCGGCGGCATGGGCATGCGTGCAGCGCTGCCGCCTGTCGCAATTGCGAATCAGGCCGCGCTTGCGAGCCGGCCGATCTATCCGTTCCCGCAGATCGCGCATTACCTCGGCAAGGGCGATCCTACGAAGGCATCGAACTACGGTCCCGCGCCCAGCTCCGTGAAAGAGCCCGCAAAGATCGACTGGTATGGCGCATTCATGCTGCACCCCGGCTTCCAGAAGCAATACGTGGTGCGCGACGATCAACTCTTCCCGCTCCCGCAATAACGCAACGATTCTGCGAGGGCACGCCACATGCGCGCCCTCCCCCATCACTGAAAAGGAAAACACCATGACCCAATCCGATTCCACCACACCCGCCTGGCGCGCCGACGCACTCACGTGGGGCCACGGCCCCCATGTTTTCGAGGTCTTTCTCGAACCGACCTGCCCGCATTCGGTGCGTGCATTCGGCAAGCTCGATGCGCTGCTGGAAACCGCCGGCGCCGATCGCGTCACCGTGAAAATCCGCCTGCAATCGCAGCCGTGGCACATGTTTTCGGGCGTAATCGTGCGCTGCATTCTTGCGGCTTCGACGTTGCCCGGCGGCAAGGAAAGCGCTAAAGCCGTGATGGCCGCGGTGGCCGCGCATCGCGAGGAATTCGAATTCGAAAAACATTGTGGCGGACCGAACATGGACGCGACGCCGAACGACATCATCGCGCGCATCGAGCAGTACAGCGGGATTGCCTTGCGCGAAGCCTTCGCGATCGCCGATCTCGACACTGAAGTGAAATGGCACGCGAAATACGCACGTCAGAATGGCATCCATGTTTCGCCGACTTTCATGATCGATGGGATTGTCGATCCGAAAATCGGCAGCCGCGACGAGGTGGCCGACTGGGCTGCGCGTCTAAAGTAAATTTACGCCAGCGTGCTTATTTCGCCACGCGCGAAGTGGAATTCAATCTTCCGCGAAGTTGAACAAGGCGCGCGTGGTGCAATGCGCGACTGCCGTCCATGCGCGTCTGGCGCGCGACGGCGGCGCGTCGAAATGGCTGATCCTTAACGCTTTATTCAAGAATCGCGCAAAGCGGTTCCACCGCGAAAATCCCTTTCCCAGTAGCGTGAAATGCAAAGCAGCGCACGCGCAATGAGCTTTTCGCAATCGCTCCGTTAGAAAAGCGCAAACCCCTCCCTAGCATCGTTTGAACCTTGCACATCGCAGGGTTTGACACACGCATAAAGGGGTTTCGCTTGAAAACAACGACACTGCTCGGCGCATTGGCCGCAGCGCTGCTCTCATCCTCCGCCTTCGCGCAGAATTCCGTCACGCTTTACGGCATGATCGATGCCGGCCTCATGTACACCAATAACGTGAGCAAGAGCGGCGCGCACGGTGCGCTGCTCCAGGCCACAAGCGGCAACATCAACGGCAGCCGCTTCGGCATTCGTGGACGCGAATCGCTGGGCGATGGCATCAACGCCCTGTTCGTGCTCGAAAACGGCTTCAACGTGCAGAACGGCAAACTCGGTCAGGACAATCGCCTGTTCGGCCGGGAAGCATGGGTGGGCCTGAGCAGCGATCGCTACGGCTTTGCCGCCGTGGGTCGACAGTACGATTCAGTCGTCGATTACGTCGCGCCGCTTTCGGCAGAATCCGGCTCGTTCGGTAAATCGAGTTTCGCGCACCCATTCGATAACGACAATCTCGCGGATTCGCTGCGTTTTAGCAATGCCGTGAAATACGCGAGCCCGAACTTCGCGGGCCTGCAATTCGGCGGCCTTTACGCGTTGTCGAACAGTACCGGCTTCAGCGCGAACCGCGCGTGGAGCGTGGGTGCGAGTTACACGAACGGGCCGTTGAGCCTGGGCGCGGGCTATCTGCAGATCGAACATGCTGGCGGATCGACAAGCAACAGCGCCGTCGACATCGCCGAATCATCGGCGAACGGTGTGGGCGGCTTCACACTCGCTGCCGACGTTCAGCGCGTCGCCGCAGCTGCGATCCGCTATAAGGTGAACGCTGCATCCGTAGCCTTCGTCTATTCGCACAGCCAGTTCGAGGGCAGTTCCGCATTCGGCTCGACGGGCGGCAACGTGAGTTTCGACAACTACGAACTGAGCGGCCAGTATCCGCTCGCGCGCCACCTGGCACTAGGTCTCGCCTACGTCTACACCAACGGTCACGTTTCGGACAGCAAAACCTATTCAGCCGATCCAGACTGGCAACAGATCGATACGCAAATCGTCTATTCATTCTCGCGGCGCACTGACGTCTATCTCGAAGGCATCTATCAGCATGTCGCGGGTCATCATTACGTTGCTTTCATCGATACGGCAGGCGGCGCCTCTTCAACAGCCACCCAGGTTGTCGCGACGGTGGGCCTGCGTTCACGCTTTTAAACCGGCCTTGAAACGGCGCCCCTTCGCAGCGGCGCCGTTTTCGCCGTTATATTCCACCCGCGCATATCTATAGCGAATCATCGCTTTTGTGCCTGGACGCGCGGTCAGTAGAATCTGTCGACTCGCTAGACGAGCCCAACACCAAAGACCACCTAATCGCGAGTTTCGATCATGAAAGCCATTCGCTCAGTACTGCTAGCCGCCCTCCTGTCGGCTGTCGCCGCTGCACCCGCCTTCGCCGCCGACGAGCTCGCGCAGATCAAGTCCTCCGGCGTATTCCGTGTCGGCACCGAAGGCACGTACGCACCGTTCACGTACCACGATGAAACGGGCAAGCTTACCGGCTTCGACGTCGATATCGCCTCAGCCATCGCGCAACGCCTGGGTGTGAAGCCGCAATTCGTCGAGGGCAAGTGGGACGGCCTGATTGCGGGCCTCGACGTGAACCGCTACGACGCCGTCATCAACGAAGTCTCGATCACAGATGCGCGCAAGGCAAAATACGATTTCTCGACGCCCTATATCGCCACGCACGCGGTCCTGATCGTGCGTTCGGACAATACGACGATTCATTCGTTCGACGACCTGAAAGGCAAAAAGTCGGCGAATACGTTGACCAGCAATTTCGGCAAGCTGGCCGCTTCGCATGGCGCCGATGTCGTGCCGGTGCAAGGCTTCAACGAGTCGATCGATCTGCTTACCTCGGGCCGCGTCGATGCCACGGTGAACGATTCGCTCTCCTTCCTCGACTTCCAGAAACACAAGCCCGATGCGAAGCTGAGAATCGCCGCCAGCGACACCAGCACGGCCGACGACCAATCGGGCGTGCTGATCCGCAAGGGCAGCCCGGCGCTGCGCGAAGCCATCGACAAGGCGCTCGCCGATATCAAGGCCGACGGTACCTACGCGCGCATTTCGCAGAAGTATTTCGGCAAAGACGTTTCGCAATAAGGCGGGTTGAACGATGCCGGCATGGCTGCATCTGATGGGGCAATCGCTTTGGCCCCTGCTCTACGCGGGACTCGTCTTCACCGTCCCGCTCACTCTGGCATCGTTCGCGCTCGGCATCGTGCTGG
>NZ_DASZJJ010000258.1:0-10595 GCF_035948235.1 Paraburkholderia sp.
CGCCGCAGACCACGCAGCGTTCAGTTCGTGCTGTCGCCACTCGTTTTTCATTCACAAGTCCGTCCGTACCAGCCGATGCGCACAGCGGCCTTCGACGTCGAAGCCGCGCGCGCCGCGATGCCATGGCCGGGCTTGTCCGCAACATGGGGTTTGTCATGTTTTTCCGTTCGGGCAGCATCCGATTTCCTCCTGATTCGCGCGTGAGCGGCTCGGGCCGCAACCGCGATCTCGATCGTGTCGAACTCGACCTCGCTCGCGACCGTCACGCGCGTGCCGCCATGGAAGCCTATGCGGATTCCTGTGAGGCCGAATTGCCGTGGCTCACCGAGGTGCTGCGCCAGTCGCGCTTCGGGCGTTCAGAGAAGCTGACGCAGTGTTCCTCGACGGTGCTGCGCGCATTTGTGCTGGCGCAGTCGCGCGCCGCTGTCCAGGCCGACTACGCGCATGCCGCCTGGGAGCACGTTCGCGTGCAACTGGTCGCCGTGCTTGCGGGTATGCCGCAGACGGGCACGCAGGAGGCACATGCCGGAACGAGCCGGACCGACGAAGCAGGCGTCGGCGAAGATCCCGCCCACGCGCCCCGGGCCGTGCTGCGGTAACGGGCGGCCCGACGGGTGGCCGATTTCGACTACCATGAGCGAAATCCGGGTCCCGATCTCGATGGGCGATAGGCACTCCCATTTATTTCAAGACGCAGCGAAAGTAGCGGATTGGGCGCGGCAGGGGCTGCGCAGCAAGAGATTGGGCATGGAGTCCGGGCGGCAATGGCGAACCAGTGGCAAACTTCTGGGCGCAATTGAGCCGGCCCGGCCCGAGAAGATGAATAACGAACTGGGTGCAGGGCACTATGAGAATCGCAGTACTCGATGACGATCCGGCGCAAACCGATTTCGTCTGCCAAACGCTGGAGGCCGCGGGCCACGTCTGTCACGCGTTCGCCAAGGGAGGCGATCTCGTCAAGCAGCTCAGACGGCAGACGTTCGACCTGCTCGTGCTCGACTGGAACGTCCCCGACATGGCCGGCGACGAAGTCCTGCACTGGGTCCGCCAGAGCCTTTCCACGCGCCTGCCCGTGCTGTTCATGACGAGCCGCAGCCGCGAAGTCGATATCGCGCTGATGCTCAACAGCGGCGCCGACGACTACGTGGTCAAGCCGGTCTCCGCGCCGGTGCTGCTCGCGCGCGTCGGCTCGCTGCTGCGCCGCGCCTACCAGTTGCACGCGCCGGCGCAGAAGGAAGTGTTCGGCGAATATGAATTCGATCTGAAGTCGCGTCAGGCGTCGGTCGGCGGCAAGGCGGTCGCGCTCACGCAGAAGGAGTTCGAACTCGCGCTGTTGCTGTTCCAGCATCTGAGCCGCCCGCTGTCGCGCGCGCATATCCTCGACGTGATCTGGAAACAGTCCGACGACATCCCGTCGCGCACCATGGACACGCACGTTTCGATGCTGCGCTCGAAGCTCGGCCTGCGTCCCGAAAACGGCTATCGCCTGACGCCGATCTACGGCTACGGCTACCGTCTCGAACGTCTCGAAGGGGACGCGGCTTGAGCGGCGTCGGTTCGGCGCGCCCGTTGCTGGCCTGTGCGCTGACGTTCAGCCTGCTGCCGGCAGCCTACGCTCACACGCCTGCTCATGTGCCCGCGCACACCTCCGCAAAATCGGCCGAAACCACGATCTACGTCACGCGTGCCGGCGACTCGCTCTACGACATTGCCCAGCGCTACCTGAGCGACCCCGCCGACTGGGCTCAGCTCGCGCGTCTGAATCACGTCAGCGCGCCGCGCCGCCTCAAGCCCGGCACGGCGCTGCGCGTGCCGGTCGTGCTGCTGCGCCAGGACGGCCTGAGCGCGCGCGTGATCGCCACATCCGGAGCCGCGAGCCACACCTTCGGCGGCGGTGCGCAGTTACCGCTGATCGTCGGCGCGAATCTGGTTGAAGGCGAGCATGTGCAGACCGGCGAGAACGGCTTCGCCACGCTCGAACTGGCCGACGGCTCGCATCTCGTGATTCCGCCGCGCAGCGCGCTCAATCTCGCCACGCTGCGCCAGACGGCGCTGACGGGCGCGACCGATCGCGTCGTCAATCTGCAGCACGGCGAGGTCAACACCGAAGTCACGCACGCCACGAAGAAGGACGACCGTTTCCAGATCCGCTCGCCGTCGGTGGTGGCGGGCGTGCGCGGCACCAGTTTTCGCGTGAACTACGACGGCGACAAGGGCTCGACGGCGGTCGAAGTGCTCGAAGGCGCCGTGGGTGTCGATGCCGCGCCGCAGGGGCAGGCGGCGAGCGTGGCGCCCGCGCCCGGCACGCCGCTGGCTGCTTCGACGCAACTCGTTGCGGCCCGTCACGGCAGCGTGACGCTTGCGGGCGGCGCGCCCGGCGCACCGGTCGCGCTGCTCGAAGCGCCCGACCTGCGCAATCCCGGGAAGATCCAGGACGACGCCGTGGTCGCGTTCGATCTCCAGCCGGTCGCGCTTGCAAAGGGCTACCGCGTGCAGATCGGCCGAGACGCGGGCCTGCTGGACATGATTCGCGATCTGCGCACCGATGCGGCTCACGTCGATGTCGGCTCGCTCGACGACGGCACATATTTCGTGCGCCTGTCGGCCATCGACGCAAACGGCCTCGAAGGCATGCCGTCCACCTATGCGTTCCAGCGCCGCCGCGTCTCGCTCAACGCCACGGCCGGCCGTGTCGACGGCTCGCGCGACTACGCGTTCCGCTGGTTCGTCGAGCGCAGCGCGGGCGACACGCAGTTCCGCTTCGTGCTGGCGGCGTCGCCCGATCTGCGCACGCCGCTCGTCGATCGCACCGACATCAAGGACGGCCAGGCCGTCGTGCGCGATCTGCCTAAGGGCGTCTACTACTGGACGGTGATCGCCGAGCAGTTCGACGGCGGACGCTATTACCAGAAGGCCAGCCCGGTCCAGTCGTTCCGGATCGACTGGTGAGGCGCGCGCGCATGAGCCTGGGCGCGCGCACGAGCCTTTACACCGGCCACCCTGGCCGCCCCGGGCGCTTTGCCGGGCGGCGCTTTCTGTTCGAATGGCTGGGCGTGGCCTGCGCGGGCGTCGCCATCGTCCTGCTGAGCGTGCTCACGCACTGGACGCTCAGCGCCGATTCGCTGGTCTACGACCGCTTTCTCGCCGCGCGCAAGCACCCGGTGTCGCCCGACATCGTGGTCGTCGAGATCGACAACGCGAGCGTCGCCGCACTGGGGCGCTGGCCCTGGCCGCGCAGCGTCCACGCACAACTCGTGGACGAACTGGCGAGGGCGGGCGCGGCTGCCATCGTCTACGACGTCCTCTTCACCGAGCCCTCGCCCGACGACGCGCGCTTTGCCGCCGCATTGCGCGAGCGTCCCGCGTTTCTTCCCATTCTGCTGTCGCCCGCCGCCGCGTCTGCCGATGGAGCCGATGGAGCCGATGGCCGCCGCCAGCTCGTCAAGCCCGTCGCGCCGCTCGCCAGCGCCGCCGCCGGTCTTGGCCACATCAATCTCGAAGTCGACAACGACGGCATCGTGCGCAGCGTGGCGCTGTTCGAAGGCGATGCGCAGCAGCGCTGGCCGCAACTGATGGAACCGCTGTGGCGCGCGGTGCGCGACGGCCGCATCGCGCTCGCCGGCACCCCGAATCCCCCCACCGATGCGCTCAAACGCGCCGACGCCACAGTCCTGCGCGTGGCCAACACGGGCAGCGAGGCGCGCTTCCTGCTGCCGTTCAGCCCGACCACGCAGTCGTACCGCAAGATCTCGTTCGCGCAGGTGCTCGAAGGCCGCGTGCCGCCCGATCTGCTGCGCGGCCGCGTGGCGCTGGTGGGCGTGACGGCATCCGGCCTGTATGACCGTTTCGCCACGCCGCTTTCGGGCACGCTCGGGCCGATGCCGGGCGTCGATATCCACGCGCTCGTGCTCGATACGTTGCTCACCGGCTCGGCCATCGAACCGGCCTCGCGTATGGCCGTCGTACTCGCCTCGCTGCTGCCGCTCGCGATGCTGCTGGCGGGCTTTCTGGTGTTCTCGCCGCTGCGCACGCTGTTGATGCTGTCCTTGCTCGCGCTCCTCACGCTCGCGGCCAGCGCCGGGCTGCTCTATTTCGCGCGGGTCTGGCTCGCGCCGGTGCCCGCGATACTGGCGCTGGCGCTGGTCTATCCGCTGTGGGGCTGGCGGCGTCTGGAAATGACGATGGCGTATCTGCGCAAAGAGCTCAAGCAGCTCGCCGACGAACCCTATCTTTTACCCGAAGCGCCGGTGCCCGCGCGCGAGTTCGGCGGCGATGCGCTGGCGCAGCAGATGGCGCTGATGGCGCAGGCCGCGCAACGTCTGCAGGACATGCGGCGCTTCGTGTGGGACAGCCTCGATTCGGTGCCCGAGCCGCTGATCGTGGCCGATCTGCAAGGCGTCGTGCTGATCGCCAACCACGCGGCGCGCGCCTACTTCGCAGGCCTGAACGTTGCGCTGGCCGAGGGGCGGCAGATGCAGGACGTGTTCGGCGATCTCGCGCTGGTCAAGCCGATCGATCCGAACCCGGACACGCTCGCCTTCGCGCACGCGCACTGGCCTGCGCCGCTCGATCCGGCGCTGGGCGATTACGCGCAACTGATGGAGCGCGGCGTCGAGGTGCGCGCGCGCGACGGCAGCGATTACCTGCTGCGCTACGCGCGCTGCACCAACGCGCAGGGGCAGGCGGTGGGCTGGATCGCGGGTCTGGTCGATGTGACGGCGCTGCACGACGCCGAACGCCAGCGCGAGGACGCGCTGCGGCTGCTGTCGCACGACATGCGCTCGCCGCAGGCGTCCATCGTCGCGCTGGTCGAGACCGAACGCGAGCGCGGCACGCTAGCGGCCGCGCCGGTGCGCGAGGTGATGGACCGGATCGAGCGCTACGCGCGCCGCTCGCTCACCCTCGCCGACGACTTCGTGCAACTCGCGCGCGCGGAATCGCAGGTCTATGCGCTGGAGCCGACCAGCCTGACAGAACTCGCAATCGACGCCAGCGACGAAGTCTGGCCGCAGGCCAGCGCCAGGCACATTCAGGTCGAGACCGCCTTCGATGGCGACGAGATGGGCTGGATCAACGCCGACCGTTCACTGATGACGCGGGCTCTTGTCAACCTTCTTAACAATGC
This sequence comes from Paraburkholderia sp., assembly GCF_035948235.1. GTDB lineage: Bacteria > Pseudomonadota > Gammaproteobacteria > Burkholderiales > Burkholderiaceae > Paraburkholderia. The sequence goes on from NZ_DASZJJ010000258.1 coordinate 5,126, forward strand.
GGTGAAATACAGCCCACAAAACACCAGAATTATCTGTAGTATCGCGGTCGAGAAGGGTTCGGCACCGCGCGTGATCTGCGCGATCCGCGATCAGGGCTACGGTATTGCACTTGAGGATCAGGCGAAACTGTTCGAGCCGTTCCGCCGCTTTCACGAAGGGCAGCGGCCCGAAGTGAGCGGCGCGGGACTCGGCATGGCGTTCGTGAAGACGGTCGTGACGCGCCATGGCGGCGACATTCAGGTCGAGAGCATGCCCGACCAGGGCACGACGGTGACGATGTCGTTGCCGGCGCTGGAAGCACCGGAATGAGGGCCGTGCGGCCCTCGCGTGTCGCGTAACGTCACGTGTGCCGCCTGAGAAGCCCGGGCGCTGCCAGAACCTGCTGGCCAAGATTCCGATGGAGTACGCAGTGAAGTTTCTGATGACGATCTGCACCGTGTCGCTGGCGGGTCTGCTTGCCGGCTGCGCCGGTGCAAGCGCCGACGTGCAGGCAAGCGGTGGTTTCCCCACGGCGGAGGCGGTGGGCGCCGCTGTCCCGGCATCGACTTACCGTTTTGCTCGCACGCCGTCGCAGGCCGATGCGGGCGAAAACCTGCCTTACGAGGCGCTCCTGCGCGAGGGCCTGGCGCAACGTGGCTTCCAGCAGGACGCGTCGAATGCCGCGCGTTATCTCGTCTCCGCCGCATGGGCTTCGCGGCCCGCCGATGTCACGGTTGCCACGGGCGACTGCAAGGGCGGCTGCAATCCGGCCGAAGGGCCGTCGCTGCCGTGGTTCGGCCATCGTTACGTGCATACGCTCACGCTGCGCTTTTTCGCGCTGCCTGATGGCCACGAGACCTACAAGGTGAGCGCCGAAAAGCGCGACCGCAACGCCGACGCGCAACAGGCGCTGCCGTATCTGGTCGCCAGCGCGCTGGCGAAGATGCCTTACGCGGGCGCGCCGCAATGGCGCGTGAAGATGAAGGACTTGGCGCCGGCCAGCGCTCAGGGTAGCGCCGCTGCGATGCCCGCAGTCATATCGGTTACACCGCTCGCGCAATAAGCGCGTCAGGCCTGCGGATCCGGGTCTGCGGGCCAGCGATTCTCGTAGACGCACTCGCCCAGATCCTTGCGCTCGGCCCAATGCTCCATTTCGAGCATCGGTTTCGGATAGAACTCGGCTACGTGGCCGACGCACAGGATCGCTACCGGCTTCGCGCCAGGAGGCATGCCCAGCAGCGCGTGCACTTCGTCGACATCGAAGATCGACACCCAGCCCATGCCGAGACCTTCGGCGCGCGCCGCGAGCCACATGTTCTGGATCGCGCACGCGATCGACGCGAGGTCCATTTCCGGCAGCGTGCGGCGCCCGAAGATATGCGCCTCGCGACGGTCCATCAGCGCGACGACCAGCAGCTCGCCGCATTCGCGCATGCCTTCCACCTTCAACTTCATGAACTCTTCGCGGCGCTTGCCTAGCGCGTCGGCGGTCGCGATGCGTTCGCGCTCGACGGCCTGCTGAAGCTGCTCGCGCACGGCGGCATCGGTGATGCGCACGATACGCCACGGCTGCATGAAGCCCACGCTCGGCGCGTGATGCGCGGCGTCGAGCAGGCGCGCGAGCACCGCCGGATCGACGGGGCCGGGCGCGAAATGGCGCATGTCGCGCCGTTCGTAGATCGCGCGGTAAACCGCCGCGCGTTCGGCGTCGTCAAAGGGTTGTGCCATGGAAGAGGGCGGCCGCGAAGGCCGGATTGGAAGGCCAGTAGGCGTGCATATAGGTCGCGGTGATCGGGCCGTGGCGATAGAGCGTTTCGCCGTCCGCACCCGTTTGGGCGTGGCGTGCGCGCAGCAGCGGCGCCAGCGGCGTGCTCACGCGCGAGTAGTGGAACGTGTGGCCGGTGAGCATGCCGTGCGCGCCGTCCAGGCGCTGCATGCCGAGCGCGGCGAAGCGCTTTTGCATCTCGGCGTCGCCCGGCAACAGGCCGAGCATGGGCGTGCGCGTGCCGTCGACGGTGGTGAGCGCGTCGAGCAGATACAGCATGCCGCCGCATTCGGCGACGAGCGGCTTGTTGGCCTCGACGTGTGCCCGCAGCGAAGCGGCGCTGCGCGCATTGGCGGCGAGCGTGGCCGCGTGCAGTTCGGGATAACCGCCGGGCAGATAGACGGCGTCGGCCTCTGCGGGCGCGGCTTCGTCGGCGAGCGGCGAGAAGAAACTCACGCGCGCGCCCATCGCTTGGAGCAGCGCGAGATTGGCCGGATAGAGGAACGAGAACGCGGCGTCGCGCGCGATGGCGATGTGACGGCCTGCGAGCAATGAGGGCGTTGGCGTAACGCTCGCGGGCGCATCGAACGTCACGGCGGCCGGCAGGTCGGCTAGCGCAGTTTGCGCGAGCGCGTCGGCGGCGCGTTCGATACGCGCGTCGAGATCGGCGATTTCGCTGGCCTGATGCAGGCCCAGATGCCGGTCGGGCAGCGAGAACTGCGCGTCGCTGGCCACATGGCCGAGCCAGCGGATATCGGCGGGCAGGCCTTCCTGCAACATCTGCGCGTGCCGCGCCGAGCCGACGCGATTGGCGAGCACGCCATGAAACGGCACATCGGCGCGATAGCGCGCAAGGCCAAAGGCGAGCGCGCCGAAAGTCTGCGCCATCGAATTCGCGCCGATCACTGCGGCCACCGGCACGCCGAACGTTGCGGCCAGATCGGCGCTGCTGGGCGTGCCGTCGAACAGGCCCATCACGCCTTCGATCAGGATCAGATCGGCCTCGGCTGCGGCCTGTGCGAGCAGCGCGCGGCAGCCGGCTTCCCCCACCATCCAGAGATCGAGCGACATGACTGGCGCGCCGCTCGCACGCGCGAGGATCATCGGATCGAGGAAATCCGGGCCGGTCTTGAACACGCGCACGCGCCGCCCCTGGCGGCGGTGCAGGCGAGCCAGGCCGGCGGTGAGCGTGGTTTTGCCCTGACCCGAAGCGGGCGCGCTGATGAAGAGCGCCGGGCACGCAAGCTTCGCGTTCATCGCGTCAGAACTCCACGCCCTTTTGCGCTTTCACGCCTTGTTCGCGGTACGGGTGCTTGACGAGGCGCATTTCGGTGACGAGGTCGGCGGCTTCGATCATCTCGTCGGATGCGTGGCGGCCCGTGACGACGATGTGCTGCATCGGCCCGCGCGCGGTGAGCACTTCCAGCACTTCTTCGATCGGCAGGTATTCGTACTTGAGCACGGTGTTCAACTCGTCGAGGATCACCATGGCGTATTCGCCGCTTTCGATCATGCGCTTCGCTTCGTTCCAGCCTTTGCGGGCGGTGGCGATATCGGCATCGCGGTTCTGCGTGTTCCAGGTGTAGCCGTCGCCCATCGTCACGAAGTCGCAGTGCGCGACGCTCGCGAGGAAGTCGCGTTCGGAGGTATGCAGCGCGCCCTTGATGAATTGCACGACGCCCAGCTTCATACCGTGGCCGAGCACGCGCACGGCCATGCCGAACGCCGCTGTGCTCTTGCCCTTGCCGTTGCCGGTGTTGACGATCAGGAGGCCTTTTTCGTGCGTCGCGGCGGCCTGCTTCTTCTCGTGGCCTTCGCGGCGGCGTTGGGTCATACGCTGGTGCGATTCGGGATCGGTTTTCATCGTCGCGGATCAGTCCTGTGGTTTCGGAGTTACTTGATTGGCGAAGGCGGCAAGCGCCACGGTCACGCCATCGAGCGCGAGCTTGGCGCGCACGAGCGGGCCGCCTGCGGCTGCCAGGCAAGCGCACGGTTCACACACGCCAGCCACGCCGAAACGTGCCTGCGCGGCGGCGCTGGGCGCGGAAGGCAGGGCATGCGCTTCGACGCTCGCCACTTCTTCGCGCGTGAAGGTGCGCAGCGGCAGCGCATGCGCGGCGCAGAACGCGAGCAGCGCGGGTTCGGCGGCTTTCGCGTCGAGCGTCGCCACGACCTTGACCTGCGCGAGCGTCCATTCGCCACGATCGCCACCATCGCCACCATCGCCGCGATTGCCGAGCTGTGCCTGCACCGCCGCTTCGACCTGCGCGAGCGTCACGCCGCTGCGGCAACCTATGCCAAGCGCGAGCGCATTGTCTGCCGGGGCTGAGGCATCGGGCAAGGGATCGGCGGGTAGGATGCGATTCACGTGAGTGCGGGCTGTGGCGGGTGACGGGGAGTCTGCGCGGCGCGCAGATGAAGACACGTCGATGCACGCCATTTCATGCCATTGACCGCCGGGAATGCGCGCTACGATAGCACACGCATCGCGGCTCCAGCGGCGCTCCCGCGTGCGCGCGCAGTGTGTGCGTGTTGACGCATGGATGGCCCGCGCCTACACTCGCACGCACTCTGGTGCTCGCGTGCGCGATCGTTCTGCACGCGGTTAAACGGGAATCAGGGAGCGAACGCGTGCAACGCGATGAGCTTAATCTGAACTGCACCCGCAACGGTACAACGAACGCATCGGCTGTAAATCCGATGCAAGCCGCTTCAAGGCATGCGACGCATGCCGGGCGCCACTGCGCAATCGGGCCGCGAGGCCCGGCGTGGGAAGGCGAAGCGGTTTTCGTCAGTCCGGATACCGGCCAGATACGCGGGACGCGCGCTGCGGGGATGCGGCGCACTGTCCATGATTTCCATGCGTCAGCCGGTTTGGGCCCATGACGCGCCTTCTTTGCCGTGAACCTTGTTGTGTCGTGTCGCGCTTGCCAGGCTGATTTCCGGCAGGCCGCGCACCGTATTGGCAACAGGCAGGCGAAGAGGCGCGAATCCCATCCGGCGCGGCGCATTCCACCTGCGGCCACAGCGCCGAAGGAGCACCTCATGCAAATGCGCAAGATCCCCGTCACCATCGTCACGGGCTTTCTCGGCAGCGGTAAGACCACGCTGCTGCGTCACATTCTCCAGCACGCGGGCGGCCTGCGCGTGGCGGTCATCGTCAACGAATTCGGCGAACTCGGCATCGACGGCGAAATCCTGCGCGGCTGCGGTATCGGCTGCGACGAGAACGGCAACGAAACCGAAGGCCAGCTCTACGAACTCGCCAACGGCTGCCTGTGCTGCACGGTGCAGGAAGAATTTTTCCCGGTGATGGAGCAACTGCTCGAACGCCGCGGCGATATCGATCATGTGCTGATCGAAACCTCGGGTCTCGCGCTGCCCAAGCCGCTGGTGCAGGCGTTCAACTGGCCTTCGATCCGCAACGCGTTCACCGTCGATGCGGTCGTCACCGTGGTGGACGGCCCCGCCGCCGCCAGCGGCCAGTTCGCGGCCAACCCGCAGGCCGTGGACGAGCAGCGCCGCGCCGATCCGAATCTCGACCATGAATCGCCGCTGCACGAACTGTTCGAAGACCAGCTTTCGGCCGCCGATCTCGTGATCCTCAACAAGACCGATCTGATCGACGAAGCGGGTCAGGAAGCACTGATCGCCGAACTGCGCGAAGAACTGCCGCCGCAGGTCAAGATCGTGCGCGCGCAGCACGGCCAGCTCGATCTGCATAC
>NZ_DASZJJ010000259.1:0-13368 GCF_035948235.1 Paraburkholderia sp.
CATCGCACATTCCACGGGCACCGATTACGACACCCTCGCGGCGCGGTTCCGGCCGATATTCGCCGACATTGCCAGCGGCGCCGCACAGCGCGACCGCGAGCGCATCCTGCCGCATGAAGCCATCGCCGCGCTCAAGGCCGCGGGTTTCGGCGCGGTGCGCATTCCCGTGCAATATGGCGGCGCGGGCGCATCGATCCCGCAACTGTTTCGCCTCCTGATAGAACTGGCCGCGGCCGATTCGAATCTGCCGCAAGCCTTGCGCGCGCATTTCGCCTTCGTGGAAGACTGGCTCAACGCGCCGCCCGACGCCGACCAGCGCGCATGGTTCGACCGCTTCGCAAGCGGCCAGATCGTGGGCAGCGCGTGGTCCGAAGTGGGCGACGTCGCGGTTGGCCAGACCAGAACCAAGGTCGTGCAGCGCGATGGCCGTCACTATCTGAATGGTTCGAAGTACTACAGTACCGGCAGCATCTACGCCGACTGGATCGACGTCTACGCGCAGCGCGAGGAAGACGGCAGCGACGTGATCGCGGCCGTGAGCACACAGCAAAGCGGCGTCGTACGCGAGGACGATTGGGATGGCTTCGGCCAGACCACCACCGGCAGCGGCACCACGCTCTTCAAGGACGCCGTGGTCGAGGCGCGCAACATCATCGACTTTTCGCGTCGCTTCAAGTATCAAACCGCGTTCTATCAACTCTTTCACGTGGCCACGCTGGCCGGCATTGCCGAAGCCGTCAAGCGCGACGCCGCCACGCTCGTGCGCAACCGCACACGCGTCTATAGCCACGGTAACGCGCCGCATGTGAGTGAAGACGCGCAGATCCAGCAGGTGGTGGGCGAGATCGCCTCATGGGCTTACGCGGCGCAAGCCGTCGCCCTGCAATCCGCCGAGCCCGCGCAGCGCGCCTACTTGGCCCGCTTCGGCGGCGACGATGCAGCCGAACACGCTGCCAATGTCGAAGCGGAAATCGCTTCGGCGCAAAGCCAGCTCGTGACCTCCGAACTCGCCTTGCGCGCGGCGACGCATCTGTTCGATGCGCTCGGCGCGTCGGCGATCAGCAAACGTCTGGGTCTCGACCGGCACTGGCGCAACGCACGCACGGTGTCCTCGCACAATCCGCTCGTCTACAAGGCGCGCATCGTCGGCGATTGGGCCATCAATGGCACCGAGCCGCCCTTCGTCTGGCAGATCGGCAACGGCCCCGGCCGCGGGAGCAAGTGAGCGCCATGAGCAAGACCATCCGCTTCAACGCCTTTGAAATGAACTGCGTGGGCCACCAGTCGCCGGGGCTCTGGCGACATCCGCGCGATCGCTCCTGGCAGTATAAGGACCTCGAATACTGGACCGATCTCGCGAAGATTCTCGAGCGCGGCCTGTTCGATGCAATCTTTATCGCCGATGTGATTGGCTATTACGACGTCTATAAGGGCGGCAATTATCACGCGCTTCATCAGGCGGCGCAGATCCCCGTGAACGATCCGTTGCAACTGGCCGCGCCGCTCGCGCTGGCCACCGAGCACCTGGGCATCGGCATCACGGCATCGACCAGCTTCGAACATCCGTACACGTTCGCGCGCCGTCTTTCCACCGCCGACCACCACACCAAAGGGCGGCTGGCCTGGAACGTGGTGACGTCGTACCTCGAAAGCGGCGCAAAAAACGTCGGCCAGGGTGGGCTTGCCGATCACAACAACCGCTACGAAGTCGCCGCCGAGTACGTGGAAGTGCTCTACAAGCTCTTCGAAGGCAGTTGGGAAGATGGCGCTGTGGTGCGCGATCGCGAGCAAGGCGTGTTCACACACCCTGAAAAGGTGCATGAGATCGGCCACAAGGGAAAATATTTCGAAGTGCCAGGTTATCACCTGTGCGAGCCCTCGCCACAGCGCACGCCGGTGCTGTTCCAGGCCGGTGCGTCCGGTCCCGGCAAGACCTTTGCGGCGCAGCACGCGGAATGCGTGTTCGTCGCCGCACCCACGCAAACGCTATTGCGCGACTACGTGGCCGAGGTGCGACGCCAGGCCGCGCTCGCGGGCCGCGACCCACGCAAACTGCTGATCTACAACCTCGTGACCGTGATCGTCGACGAAACCGACGAAAAGGCCCAGGCGAAGTTCGAGGAGTACCAGCGTTACGTCTCCTATGACGGCTCGCTGGTGTTCATGTCGGGCTGGACCGGCATCGACTTCGGCCAGTATCTGCCGACCGATACGGTGCGCCGCGTGGAAACCAATGCGATTGTCTCCGCCGTCGAACACCTCGCGGGCGGCGACAAGGCGTGGACCATCGAGGAGCTGGCGCGTTGGGGTGGCGTGGGCGGTCTCGGACCGGTTTTCGTAGGCTCGCCTTCGACGGTCGCGGACATTCTGCAGCAATGGGTCGAGCACACCGACGTGGACGGCTTTAACCTGGCCTATGCGATCGCGCACGAGACTTTCGAGGACGTCGTGCAACATCTCGTGCCGGAATTGCAGCGTCGCGGCGTCTATGCACGTGAATACGCGCCGGGCACTTTGCGCGAAAAGCTCTTTGGCAAAGGCGCGACACTGCCCGACGATCACCCGGCCGCCCAGTACCGCGATATCGAGCGCGTGAAACGCGAAGCCGCTGCGGCAACGCACACGGCCGAAACCGCAGAAACCGCCTGAAAAACCGCATAACCAGTACGATCCCGCGCCGCGCAACTGGCGCGGGATATGTCTCTTAGCCACTTTCCCGGACTTCAAAATCATGACCGAACTCGCCGCCCAGGCGGGAGACGGCGGCGCCCTGCGTCGCGGCTATCTTTCGCTGTCCGAATTAATTGCACAATCCATCGGCCTCGTCGGCGCGGCCGGCGGCGCCGGCCTGTTGATTCCGGCCGTATTCGCCACCGCCGGCAACGGCACCTGGCTGGCCTATCTGCTGGCCACCATCGGCCTGCTGTTCGCCTCGTGGAGCATCACGCAGTTCGCCAAACGTACCGCGTCGCCCGGCGCGCTCTATACCTATGCGGCGCGCGGACTCGGCCCTATCTGGGGCGTGATTGCGGGCTGGTCGCTGCTGATCGCCTACGGCATCGGCGCGGCGGGCATCCTGCAAGGCACCGTCAACGAAGTCGTGGTGCTGTTCAAGGATGTGGGCGTCGGCGCCGCCGGTACCGGCCTGGTTGCGTCGATTGCCATCACGGTGGCCGTGACCATCGGCGCATGGTTCATCACCTGGCGCGATATCCGCCTGTCCACGCGTACGACGCTGTGGATCGAGCTGAGCACCGTCGTGCTGATCCTCTTCGTGATCGGTGCAGCGCTGTTCCTCCATCACCGCTGGGTCGATCCGCAGCAGCTTGCATTGGCGGCCGTCAAGCCGGACCAGTTGCGCCTGGGCATGGTGCTCGCCTTCTTCAGCTTTACGGGTTTCGAGAGCGTCACCGCGCTCGGTGTCGAGGCACGTGAGCCGTTCCGCCTGATTCCGCGCGCTGTGATCGTCAGCATTCTCGGACCGGCAGCCCTCTTTCTTGCCGCTTCGTATGGCCTGGTTGCGTTGTTTCAGGGCGCGGCCACGCCGCTCGACCAGGCCAACGCTCCGCTCTCCGCCGTGGCGCATGGCATCCATCTGGGCGCGCTTGGCGTGCTGATCGACGCGGGCGTAGCGCTGAGCTTCTTCGCGGCGTTCTTCTCGTCGATCAACGCCGCCGCGCGGCTGCTCTACACGTTCGCACGCCAGGGCCTGCTGCACTCGGCGACCGGCCGCGCGCACGCAGGCAACGCCACGCCGCATATCGCCGTGACGCTGATCGCATTGCTCTCGCTTATGGTTGGCGTGGTGTTTCAATTGCGCGGCACAACGCTGTTCGACGCCTATGGTTACCTGAGCACGATCGCCACGTTTGGCTTCCTGCTGACCTATGTGATCGTCGCGATTGCCGCGCCGGTGTTCCTGCGTCGCCGCGGTGAACTCAAGCCGCTGCATGTAGTTATCAGCGTGATTGCGGTCGTGCTGATCGGCATTCCGTTCGTTGGCAGCATCTATCCCGCTGCGCCCGGGGCCTATGCCGTGCTGCCCTATATCTTCGCGGCGCTGCTGGCCGCCGGTTTCGCGTGGTTTGTCGCGCTGCGCATTCTTGCGCCGCATCGCCTGCACGATATCGAAGCCGAACTCGCCGACGAGGGTGCACAGCAGAATCTCAGCGCAACGCCGGTTGCATTGCCCGCTTCGGCAACGTAACTCGTCAGGCAGCGAGACGATTTTCGTCTTGAACGTCGTGCACATCGTTCGCAAGCTCGAACGGGTGCACGACCGCATCGGTTGCGCGCCAGGCGAAGCGACGCAGCAGTTCGCCATAGCCGCCGCGAATCACGAAGTGTCCGCACTTGTGCGCATAGTCCTCGCGGCGCAGACGCCAGGCGCGCGGCAGGCAATACCACGGCAGCGCAGGCAGATCGTGATGCACGAGGTGGTAGTTGTTGTTGAGAAACAGCAGACGCATGACAAAACCGGCTTCGTTGATGACGATGCGCGCCTTCGGCTCCGGCGCGGCGCGATGCTCATAAAGCGAGCGGATCGTCGCGATCGACAGCGCGGGCCAGGTAATGACAAGAAGGTAATACCACCACGGCACGCCGGCCCATACGTCGAGTACGAACAGCAGCGCGGCGACGCTGATTCCATGCGCGATCCACATCGGCGCGTAACGGCGGTCGCCTTCGCGCAGCGCGTGCCACGCAGCCACGATCACGGCCGCTGCGCTCATGGGCGGCCCTACCAGCATGCGGCCTACGAAGCGTTTGCGCGCCTGCCACAAGGCCCGACGCCATGCAGGCCAGCGCTGCCAGCGTTCGGCTGGCACATAGTTGCTCTCGGGGTCGAGTCCAGGTAAGGTGAGCGCCTCGTCGCGATGATGTTCGAGATGCGTGTCGCGATAGAGCGTGTAGGGAAACCAGATCGCAAGCGGCGGATAGCCCAGCAATTTGTTTAGCCATGCCAGGCGTGTCGGGTGACCGTGCAGCAACTCGTGCTGCATCGACATATGCCATGTGCAAAGCAATACGAAAAGCGGCGTCGCACCGGCCAGCGAGAGTGAATGGCGGCGCACCAGCCAGACGGTACACGCCCACCCGCCATACACAGTGGCAATCAACAGCCAGGTAGGCCATTCCGTGCGGGCGGCCAGGCCCGCTTGTAGCGCGGCAATGTCGCGCGCGTGATCGGTATCGAAATATTCAGCCATGATTCCCTGCACGGACCTGGTCGCTCCCGTCCGCGATTGTCTAAACTGTCACCATGAGCCGCTGGATCGCCGCCCTGCCGATGTATAACGTCACGCCACAGCACGACGCGCTGTGGCGCGCGCTGCTGCGCGATACGCTCGACGCCTTTGCCCACGCAGGCGGCCCGCGCGAGGTGGACCTGCCTGCCGCTCTCCCCCACGACCTGCTTACGCTCTGGCGTCGCCCCGATCTGCTGCTCTCGCAGACCTGCGGCTTTCCGTATCGCATGCTGGGCATCGCGGATACCGTCCATCTGCTCGCCACGCCCGCCTTCGACGCCGATGGCTGCGAAGGCGCGCTCTATCGCAGCGTGTTTGTCGTGTCGGCGCGCGCCTGGGACGCAGGTGCTACGTCGATCGCGGCCTGCCGGGGTCTGCGCGCCGCCTGTAACGGTGCCGATTCGCACAGCGGCATGAACGCCTTGCGCCACGCCGTCGCGCCCCATGCGCGCGGCGGGCGATTCTTCTCGTCGGTCGAATGGGTCGGCTCCCATCTCAACGCGTTGCGCGCGCTAGGCGCGGGCGAAGCGGAGGTGGCGGCCATCGATTGCGTGACGCTGGCCTACGTGCGCGATGCGCTGCCGGATCTGCTGCGCGACGTCCGCACGATCGGCTTGAGCGCGGCGGCGCCGGGTCTGCCGTTAATCGCCTCGCGCCTGTTGCCGCAGCAACAGGTGGCATGGCTGCGCGATGCGCTCGATACCGCCTGCGCCGCCGATACCCAGCGCGCCCGCACACTGCGTCTGCGCGGTTTCGTGCGCCTGACGGCCGCCGATTACGCGCGCATCGAGCAATTCGCCGACGAGGCCCGCGCACTCGGCTATCCGCAACTTGCCTGAACTCACATGCATCAGGCGCTACGGCGCAGTATAAAAACGTGGCGCGCGCGGCACCAATAACGAATCGGCAGATCGATATAACAGGCGCGTGCCCAGGCCCGCAGCACGGTGCTTGCCGGGTCTTTATCGTCAATTCTGCAAAGCAACGCAGGGATCGATATAAGGCCCGCGCCCTCGCTCGATAGAATGGAACGCCTGCGCGGCCATGCCGCCAGCGCATCGCAAATCCAGCGAATAAACCCATCGAAAACCAATCGGGGATCACCATGACAGGAATCGGGCGCGCCGGGCGCCTCATCGGCGCGGGCCTTGTTGCCGCCGCTGCAGTTGCCGCGCCGCTCGCGCATGCGGACGTCTCGCTGCTCAACGTCTCGTATGACGTCACGCGCGAACTCTATAAAGACATCGACGCGAGCTTTATCGCCGACTACAAACAAAAGAGCGGCGAAACCATCGCGATCCGCCAGTCGCACGGTGCATCGAGCGCCCAGGCGCTCTCGGTCCTGCAAGGTCTGCAGGCCGACGTCGTCACCATGAACCAGCCCAACGATATCGATCTGCTTGCCGAGCGCGGCCAGCTCGTGCCCGCCGACTGGCGCACGCGCCTGCCCGACGCCAGCGCGCCCTACACCACCACCATGGTGTTTCTCGTGCGCAAGGGCAACCCGAAGCACATCAAGGACTGGGACGATCTGGCCAAAGCCGGCGTGCAGGTGGTAATCGCGAATCCCAAGACCTCAGGCAACGGCCGCTATGCGTATCTGGCCGCCTGGGGCTATCGCAAGCTGCAGGGTGCGAGCGACGCACAGGCGCTCGATTTCGAGCGCGCGCTGCTCAAGAACGTACCGGTACTCGATGCGGGCGGACGCGGCGCGACCACCACGTTCACGCAGCGCGGCATCGGCGACGTGCTCGTGACCTTCGAAAACGAAGTCGGCCTGATCGAAACGGGCGCGAATGCTCAGGATTTCGAAGCAGTCTATCCGTCCGTCAGCCTGCTGGCCGAGCCGCCCGTTGCAGTCGTCGACAAGGTCGTGGACAAGCGTGGCACGCGCAAGGAAGCGCAGGCCTACCTCACGTATCTGTACACGCCGGCCGCGCAGGAAATCATCGCGAAACATCATCTGCGCCCACGCGACAAGACCGTACTCGCCAGGCACGCCGACGAGTTCAAACCGCTCAAGACCTTCACGGTCGAACAGGTGTTCGGTAGCTGGCAAAAAGCCCAGGCCGTACATTTCGCCGATGGCGGCACGTTCGACCAGATTTACGCCGATCGCAAATAACGCTGCGTGAAGCATGAAGAAAAGCGGGACGGGTGTTGAATGCACCCGTCCCGCTTTTACGTTGATTGCCCCCGTTGAGGCGCGTTTAATTCCACGCGTGGCGCGCAGGCCTGACGCCATTCAGATAGTAATTGCCAACAAGGTGATACTTCCACCGCACGGGATCATGCAGCGTATGCGTGCGCGCGTTACGCCAGTGGCGGTCCAGATTGTGCGCGGCGAGGGTCGATTGCGTACCCGCCAGTTCGAAGAGTTTTTCGCCAGCCAGCAGCGCCGCCTCGGTGGTCAGCACCTTGGCCTCGCCCACCGCCACGGACGCGCGCGCGACATCGTCTTCGCTGACCGTATCTTGCGCGGCGATCTCATCGAGCACCCTGGCCGAGCGCTCAAGCAGAGCCTCCGCAGCATGCAACTGAATGTAAAGCCGGCCGATTTCGCGAATCGTCAGCGGATCGTCGCTTGCGCGCTCGACGCCGCTATCGACCCACGGCCGCGAGCGCTCGCGCACGAAAGCCAGCGTATCGTCGATCGCGGCCTGTGCGATCCCCGCGTCGATGGCCGCCTGAATGATCTGCGAAACCGGGCCGTTAAGCGTGGGCTGGTCGGAGACGCGATACGCGGGCAGCACATGCGAAGCGCTCACGCGCACGTTTTCCAGCGTAACCGTGCCGCTTGCCGTGGTGCGCTGTCCAAAGCCCGACCAGTCGTCGGTAATCGTCAACCCTGCCGTGCCCTGCGGGATATAGGCAAGCCAGCCGCGCTTCTCCTCATCAAGCCCAAGCACCGGCACGAAATGCGCGAACAGCGCACCCGTCGAATAGAACTTGGTGCCGTCCACCACATATTCGTCGGCGTCGCGGCGCACGCGCGTTTTTAGATCGAGCACGTTTTTCGTGCCCTTTTCAGAGAAACCGTTGCCAAACCGTTTGCCCGCCAGGACTTCCGCGAAGAAATAACGCTTTTGATCTTCGGTGCCTGTAAGCGCAATGACGTCGACAAGACCGAAATGGTTCTGCGGCAATTGCCCAATCGACGAATCGGCGGCGGAAATCAGCTTGACGACTTCGGTGAGCGTGACGAAGCTCACGCCCGCGCCACCATAGGCCTTCGGCACCGTAATGCCCCACAGGCCCGATTGCGAAAACCATTCGATCTCCTCTCGCGGCAGTCGCCGTTCGCTATCGCGCCCGGCGGCGCCTTCGGCGAGACGCGCGGCGAGTTCGCGCGCAACCGCAATCGCCTCAGCATCGTCGGCGATCACGCGCACGTTCGCGCGCTGGCCCTGCTCTCCGGTCTCTGCCATGATTTTCTCCGCATGAATGTAGGTGCGGACAATCTAGCAACGAACGCGACGCGCGCCAAACGAGCGATTGGCAGATCGATATTCCATGGCGTGGCACGTTGCAGCGGTAAGATTCGTGTTTCGACAGAGACCCACAAAAGCGAAAGTGGAACATGAGCGGCACGCATAGGGATAGTCCCGCAAAGGCGCAAAGCGATTCACGCATCGATACGCGCGTCTGGAAAGTCGCGCTGGTCATTTCGATCGGCTCGTTCATGGCGCAGATGGATTCGACGCTCGTGAACGTTTCGCTGTCGAGCATCGGCCATGCGCTCGGCGCACCCATTGCGGCCACGCAATGGATCGTGAGCGGCTATCTGCTGGCAATGGCGTTGATGCTGCCGCTCAACGGCTGGCTCGTGGACCGCGTGGGTGCGAAGCGTCTTTATCTGTTCTGCTTCACCGCGTTCACGTTTGCGTCGATGCTTTGCGGCGCGGCGCACAGCATGGCGGCGCTGATCGGCGCAAGGCTTTTTCAGGGGCTCGTCGCGGGCGTGCTGGCGCCCATGGCGCAGATGATGATCGGGCGCGTCGGCGGACAGAACATGCAGCGCGTGATGGGCTACACAACACTGCCCATCCTGCTCGGACCTGTCGTTGGACCGGTGCTGGCCGGGGCGATACTCGCGCATGCATCGTGGCCGTGGCTGTTTTTTGTCAATCTGCCCATCGGCGCGCTGGGGGTGGCGCTTGCGGCCCGGATGTTGCCGCGCGATACGGCGACCACGCAACCACGGCGCTTCGATCTTGCGGGTTTCGCGCTGGTTTCACCGGGTCTGGTCGCACTGATCTACGGTTTGCAAGGCAGTATGGCGTGCTTCTGCGCGGGCATCGCGCTGCTTGCCGCTTTCGTGCTCTACGCGCGACGCAAGGGCGATGCCGCGTTGATCGACGTGCGGATCTTCGAGGGACGCACCTTTCGCGTCGCCGCCTTCGCGCAATTCTTCGCCAATGGCATCATGTTCGGCCGCCAGCTTGCAGTGCCGCTTTTTCTGATCGCCGGATGCGGCTTGTCGGCGGCACATGCCGGAAGCCTCGTTGCCGTTATCGGCATCGGCATGATGATTTCGTTCGCAATCCTTGGTATTTTGACCGACCGCTTTGGCTGCCGCCCGGTTGCAGCCGGCGGCGCGCTGCTGGCGCTGCTGGGCACGCTGGCGTTCGTGTGGATGACGGTTTACGGCTATTCGCCCACGTGGGCCGTGGCGAGCCTCTTTCTTGCCGGTGTGGGACAAGGCACCATCAGCGTGCCTTCTATTGCGGCGGCCTACGCGTCGCTGCCAAAAGCGCGCATGCCCGTGGCCAATACCGCGCTCAATATCGCGCAACGCATTGGCGGTCCGTTCGCGACAACGCTGGTATCGATGGCGCTTGCCATGACCCCGGCGCATGCGTCGGGCGCGCCCGCCCACGCGTTTCTGGCGGCATTCATCGTGCTGGCGCTGCTGCACGCCCTCTGTCTGGCTTCTACGCTCTGGTTGCCGATGTGGATTGCGCCACGCGATCCTGGCAAGGATCGCGTGGTTTGAGCAGGGTAGGCAGAGACTGGCGGTTAGTTGCAATTTGACGCAATAATGCGCTTTGGACGCCCGCAAAGGCTTCGCGCCTGCCCGGCTTACAGGCGATAATCGACGTCAGGCAATCGTTTTGAAACGCGGACTTGAAGAGCGGAGAAGGAATGAGCAAGCAAGGCTTCACCACCAGCATCGTTCACGGCGACAGGATTTCGGGCAGCGAGCACGGCGGCGTGCGCCAGCCGATTCACACGTCGGTGCAATATGGTTTCGAACGCGTCGAGGATCTGATCGGCGTATTTCAGGGCACAAAAAAAGGCGGCTTCAATTACGCGCGCCAGGGTACGCCCACGACGGCCGCGCTTGAGCGCAAGATCACGAGCCTTGAAGAAGGCGTCGGCTCGATCTGCTTTAGCACGGGCATGGCCGCGATTACGGCAACCTTTCTCACGCTGCTGCGCGCGGGCGATCACCTCGTGTCGAGCCGTTATGTGTTTGGCAACACCAACAGCATATTCGGCACGCTGCGCACGCTCGGCATCGAAGTCACGACGGTCGACGCCTGCGATGTCGAGGAAGTGAAGAAGGCCATTCGCCCGAATACGCGCATGGTGTTCGTCGAAACCATCGCGAATCCGGGCACCCAGATTCCCGATCTGCAAGGCATTGGCGACGTGTGCCGCGAACACGGCCTCGCCTATGTCGTCGATAACACCATCACCTCCGCCGCGCTGTTCAAGCCGAAGGCGGTGGGTGCGAGCCTCGTCGTCAACTCGCTGACCAAGACCATCGCAGGCCATGGCGCGGCGCTTGGCGGCGCCGTCACCGATACAGGTCTGTTCGACTGGAGCGCCTACCCCAACATCGCCGACGACTATCGCCGTTCGCCCGCGAAGGATCAGGGCCTGCTGCAGATTCGCAAGAAGGGCCTGCGCGACATGGGCGCGGCGTTGTCGTCCGAGCAGGCGCATTCGATCGCGTTGGGCGCGGAAACGCTCGCGCTGCGCGTGAAGCAGAGCAGCGACAACGCGCTCGCGCTCGCGCAGTTTCTCGAAGGGCACGCGGCGGTCGGCAAGGTGTTTTATCCGGGCCTGAAGAGCCATCCGCAGTATGAAATCGCGCAAAAGCTCTTCAAGGGCGCATCCTGGCTGCTGTCGTTCGAACTGCTCAACACGGAGCGCATGATCGACGTCGTCAACGCCCTGCAATTGCCGATCAAGGCGACCGGTCTTGGCGACACGCGCACGCTGATCATTCCCGTCGCGCCGACGATCTTCTTTGAAGCGGGTGCCGAAACGCGCAAGGCAATGGGCATTTCCGACGGCATGCTGCGCCTTTCCGCCGGTATCGAAGATATCGACGATCTGATTGCGGACTTCGATCAGGCGCTCAAACTGGCGGCATAACGTCAATATCCGGATTCGGCTCGACAATGTTCGGGCCGAATCTGTCTCCCGCCTCAACTCAAACGCGAGCACTCACCTCTCGCCGTCCCGCCTGCTTCGCGAAAACGCCCGCCAGATAAGGCCTTTCGCGTAACCCGCAGCGCACCGTAATGCGAGTATTCGACTGCGCGCGCTTCTCCTATTCTGTTCTCACTGGAAGCACGGCATGGTGCCGTTGCCACTGCAAGCGAGACAGAACATGAGCGATACCACTCAACACCTCATTCAGGCCATGAAGCTCAATCACCTGAGCTTTCCCTCGGCCAATACGGAAGCCACGGCGGCATTTTTTGAGCGTTATCTGGGCTTCACGATCGCGGGTAGCTGGGACCGCTCGTATATTCTCAAGCGTCCCGGCTATGACGTCGTGATCGATCATGCCGGCAGCGACACCCCCGCGTGGCCGAGGAATTTCCACCTCGGTTTCGAACTGCCGGACCTGGAAGCCGTGCAGGCGCTTTATGCGCGCTTCAAGGCCGCAGGCGTGCAGATGGAGACCGAGATATTCAATAACGGGCGCGGCTCGCGTTTCTTCTGCCGCGCGCCTGGCGGCGTGATATTCGAGATGAATACGCGCAAGGATGCGGCACCGGAATATCAAGGCACGTTCGACGACTAAGACGGCGCGTACGACTCCAGCGTCTCCGATTCCGGAACGAACATATAACCGCGCGTGCGCACGGTCTGAATCACGCGCGGCTGCTCGGCATTGACTTCGACGATACGCCGCAGACGCAGGATCGCCACATAGATGCTGCGCGTGCAGGAACTGCCACTTCGCGCTTCGAGCAGGCGCACCAGCGCTTCGCGGCTGATCACCTGCATAGGACGGGAGGCGAGATGCGCGAGTATCAGGATCTCGCTCTCGCCGATCTTCACGGGCACGCCATCTTTAAGCAAGCTCTGTCGCGAAAGCGTGAGTTCGAAACGACCGAACTGGATGCGATCGAGCGCCGGGCCCATCGGCCGCGTGCTTTGCGCGGCGCCAAAACGCAGCACGGCATGAATGCGTGCGAGCAGTTCGCGCGGCAGAAAGGGCTTGCCGATGTAATCGTCCGCGCCTATTTCAAGGCCGATAATGCGCTCGGTCTCGTCCGCGAGCGCGGTAAGCATGATGACGGGCGTGCTTTTGTCGTGTTCGCGCAGACGTCTGAGCGCCGTCAGGCCATCCACGCGTGGCAGCATGAGGTCCAGCAGGACGATGGAAGGCCGCAGGTTTTCGATCGTGCTTTCCAGGTGCTCCGCACTATGGATGGCAGTGAATCGCACCCCACGCGACGCGAAGAAGCTGCCCAGCAGCTGACACACCATTTCGTCATCGTCGACGTGCAGGACGTGTAGGTCGGACTTTTGCATAGGCGCGGAATAAAGCATGAAGCAAGCGGGCTTAAAAACAATCGTAAGGCAGATGATGCGATAAAGACCGTCTCACTGGCTTACGGATTATTTCCGCGTGTTTCTTTGTTACTTTCGCCTCGCGCCGCGCGAGGGAAATCAGTGGCACGCCAACGCGCAATAAATGGCCGAAGCGATCGCCGTCGCCCCAATGCCTGCGCCGGGCGCGAGATTGCAATACCGGGCGCATTTTCCCACGGATAGCTGGCCACTCCCATGCCCGGAATTGCGCCGTGCCTTACCAGTTCTTTCCTTGCAGGCGATGGTTCTCTATCCCCGCATTTAACCGGCCATGGCG
>NZ_DASZJJ010000260.1:0-1510 GCF_035948235.1 Paraburkholderia sp.
CCCTGGCGGCTGCGCGAATACGGTCTTGCCGCGAGCGACGTGACCGCGGCCATCACGGCGCAGAACGCGCCCGTCACGGCAGGCACGATCGGCGACGCACCGTTTGCGCCCGGCCAGCAGACCAGCGCATCGGTCGACGTGACGGGGCAGCTCGATACGCCCGCGCAATTCGGCGAGATCGTGCTCAAAGCGAAGCCCGATGGTTCGATCGTGCACCTGAGCGATGTCGCACGCGTCGAGCTGGGCCGCGCCGATTATTCGTTCTTTTCGCGCCTGAATGGCCGTCCCGCGGCAACGGTCGGCATCCAGCTCGGGCCGCGCGGCAATGCGCTCGAAACCTCCGACGCGATTCGCGCACGGCTCGCGGAACTGCAGAAGCATCTGCCGCCGGGCGTCGCCGTGGACATACCGTTCGACAGCGCGCATTTCGTGCGCGTTGCGATCCGCGAAGTCGTGATCACGCTGCTCGAAGCCATCGTGCTGGTGTTCTGCGTGATGTGGCTGTTTCTGCGCGACCTGCGAGCGACGCTCGTGCCCACAGTGGTGATTCCCGTCACGCTGATGGGCGCGTTTCTCGCGCTCTACATGGGTGGCATGTCGATCAACGTGTTCACGCTGTTCGGGCTCGTGCTGGCAATCGGCATTCTGGTGGACGACGCCATCGTGGTCGTGGAGAGCGTGCATCGCGCAATGCACGAAGACGGACTCGCGCCGCGCGAGGCGACGCGTCGGGCGATGTCGCGCATCGGCGGGGCGATCGTCGGCGTGACGGCCGTGCTCACCGCCGTGTTCGTGCCGATGGCGTTCTTTACCGGCAATGTGGGCGGCATTTATCGCCAGTTCGCGGTGGCGATGATCGCGTCGATGCTGGTGTCGTCGTTCATGGCGCTTTCACTCACGCCAGCCTTATGCGCGAGCATGCTAAGGAAGCCGAAGCATATTGAAGCACATGGCACGTCGCGCGCCGCCCGGGTGTCGCGTGGGTATCGCGGCATCGTGCTCAAGCTGCTGCGACGCGGCCGCCGCGTGCTCGCGATCTACGCGCTGCTGATTGGCGCGGGCGCGTGGCTTTACTGGCAAATGCCGGAAGGCTTCTTGCCGGCCGAGGATGAAGGCCAGCTTCAGGTGATGATCCAGTTGCCGGCGGGCGCGACCCAGGCCCGCACGCTGGCGGTCGTGCAACGCGTGGAGCAAATCCTGCGCAGCGAAAATGCCGTGGAAGACGTGACGAGCGTGGTGGGCTGGAGTTTCGCCGGCAGCGGGCAGAACGTGGGCATGGCGTTCGTCGATCTCAAGGACTGGGACCATCGCTCGATCAGTGCCCAGAATTTGCGCGACCGGCTCAACGACCGCTTCGGGGCGATTCTTGACGGCGACGTTGAAGCCACGCTGCCTTCGCCTGTGCCCGGCATCGGTCACGCGGAAGGTTTTACGTTCCGGCTGGAGGATCGCGGCGGCGTGGGCATGCAGGCACTGACGGCCGCGCGTGGCCAGTTGATCGACGCGGCCG
>NZ_DASZJJ010000261.1:0-26827 GCF_035948235.1 Paraburkholderia sp.
CGCAAGGCCGACGACTGGGCACTGACCATGTCGCCGAGACCACCGCTCTTGGCGAGCGGCGCGGCCTCGGCGGCGACCATCAAAACGTTGAGAACGCTGGGCGACAAGGTGACTCCCCCGGTGAGTGCAGGTGAAGAACGCTTGGTGCGGGTGCTGGAAGGCGGGTGGATGGCGAAGCGGGCAGCCGTGGCTCGCCTTTACCTCTTTAAAGGGGTAGCAAGGTCCGGGCCAATGCGGGGGATTTCAGTCGCGGCGATGTTGCGGCGCGGCGAGACGCCGGTGGCGCAAGGCGTTGGCGGATTGTGTGAGGGAGGCGGCGAGGGCGCGCGCGGTGCCGCGAGAGGGGCGCGCGCCGCGCGTTGTGTAGCTTTGGCGTGGTGCGCGTGCAGTTTTCACTAGCGTGGGCACCGCGTGCGCGCCCGGGCGCTTACTTGACGGTCTGCACGACCTCGAAGCCTTCGAATTCCGGATGGCTCAGGTAAAGCGGGCGGCTCTGGCCGCTGTTGCCCGCATTGCGATGTGCGGCGCGGAAGGCGTCGGAGCGCGTCCAGGCTTCGAAGGCGGCGTGGTTCGCCCAGATCGTGTGGCTCGCATAGAGGACGTGATCCTCGCGCTGCGGGCCTTTGAGCAGATGAAATTCGACGAAGCCGGGCACTTCCTTGAGATGCGTGTCGCGGCTCGCCCAGACTTCCTCGAACGCGGCTTCCGAACCGAGGGCGACCTTGAAGCGATTCATGGCGATGTACATGCGGTGATCCTATGCAGTGGCCCTGTTGAGGGCTATCCGGTGGCGGGAGGCCGCGCGCTTCTACGTTGCTGCTGAAAGTGGCGCGCGACGCTTCCCGATTATAGGATCGCGACGGCTCACTCCACCGGCAACGCGGCAGGCATGCG
The DNA here is from genome assembly GCF_035948235.1 of Paraburkholderia sp. Lineage (GTDB taxonomy): Bacteria > Pseudomonadota > Gammaproteobacteria > Burkholderiales > Burkholderiaceae > Paraburkholderia. The sequence goes on from NZ_DASZJJ010000261.1 coordinate 895, forward strand.
CATGCGATAGAACGAGAGCGCCTGGATTGCCAGCGTGCAGAAAATCGCGCTGCCGTAGGCCACTACCAGATGCGTGTGCGTGAGCAGCAGACTCAGCACGAAGAAGAACGCCGCGAAGCCCAGCAAACCCGTCGCCATGCCGCGCATCACCTGCTGCGCGGCGGCGCCGCCGCTCGAACGATGTGCGAACACCGCGAGGATGATGGCCATGAACGGAAACGAGGCGATCACACCGGCCGCGCTCGCACCCACATAAGGCGCGATCAGCGTCACGCTCACGATCAGGCCGGCGATCAGCGTCATGCGCAGCGGCAGGTCCCACCAGGGCGCGTCGATCTTCGCGCTCGCCGCTGCCGTGTTCGGAATGAAGTTCAGGGCGAGTGTGATGGCGATCAGCGCCAGCAGAAACAGCAGCATTTCGGGCAGTGCGTTCCATTGCAACAGCGCCGCCACGACCACGAACGCACCCGCCGCGCCCGTCAATGCGAGACGCCATCCCGATGCGGCGAGACGGCAATACACAAAGCAGAAAGCGGCTTGCGCAACGGTCGCGACCAGCGATCCCGCGGTAGCCTGAGTGGCGAACACCGGGCCGTGCTCCAGCGCGAGAAACACGGAAACCGGCCCTGAGGTGAGCGGCATGCCGACCAGCAAACCGCCGACTGCCTCGCCCCAGCGGCGCACGGCAAGCGAGGCGAGCAACAGCAAAACGGGCGTGACGAAAAGCTTGAAAAGCAGGAGATCCATGATGGGCAAACGGTATTCAACGAGACTGTGCGGCCATATTGAGCGTCGCCAATCGGGCTGACAAACCATTTATCGTCATATAATGTGTGAGCTAAACTCACACGTAAATCGACAGTGTTCGACCGGCTTCCCCCTCTTCAAACGCTGCGCGCCTTCGAGGCCACCGGACGTCATCTGAGCATGACGCTGGCGGCGCAGGAACTGCACGTTACTCACGGCGCGGTGAGCCGGCATATCAAGACGCTCGAAGAAGATCTGGGCGTCGCGTTGTTTCAGCGGCTTACGCGCCGCATCGTGTTGACCGAAGCAGGGGCGGAATTTCTGCTTGCCGTGACGCGTCTGCTCGGCGAACTCACGAAAGAGGCTGACCGCGTGCGCGGCCACGACGGCGTCGAGCGCTTCAAGATCAACGCGAGCGTGTCATTCGCGAATAAATGGCTCGCGCCGCGTTTGCATCGATTTAAAGCGCGTTATCCGGATCTCGACGTTCATCTCGACGTCACCGATAAATTTATCGACCTGAACGAAGGCGAAGCCGATGTCGCGATTCGCTATGGCAGCGGACGTTATCCGCGCCTGCTGGCGGAGCGCATTCTGGAAGAAACGGTGACACCGGTTTGCAGTCCTGCCTATCGCGAGAAAATGCGCGGGCTGCGTGCGGTGGCGAATCTTGCGGGCTGCACGTTGCTGCATGAGGGCGGCATGCTGGCGAACTGGGAGCAGTGGTTCGCGCTGGCGGGTGTGGAGCGCGTGCGCAGCGATCGCGGGCCGGCTTATAGCCACGGGAGCCTGGCGATTGAAGCGGCGATTCGCGGCGAAGGCGTGGCGCTGGGGCGTAGCGTGATTGTCGCCGACGATATCGCCGCGGGCAGGCTGGTGGCGCCGTTTCCGCAGATCCGGCTGAAGTCCGAGCGCGGGCACGATCTGGTTTATCGAATCGGCAGTCGCGACGATCCTAAGGTGCAGGCGCTGCGGACGTGGCTGGGGGATGAGATCAGGGTGTTTCTGGCGGAGGAGGGGAGTGCCAGTGCGTAGAAAAAAATGCGGTTCTCTGTGTACGTGCGCGATCTATAAATATAAATACGCCTGATTTACATGGATCATATCCCGGCGGTTCGTGTCTGAATTTCTCGTGCCTCCGTGGTAGTAAAGAGGAACTTTACGATCGGGAGCGAGATCGCATGAGCGCGCAGGAACTGTCGATTTTTACGCCGGACAACGGGGAATGGCGGAAGCAGTCGGGGAATGTTGCAGCCGTCAGGGATGCACCGGAAAACTCTCCTGGCGTTGAGCGGGACGCCCGGTATCTCGTGACTGACGAGAAATTCGAAATCACTGAGATACCCGCTGCAATGTCGAAGATGGGCTGGCACAAATCGGCAGCGTTGCTTAGAAAGTGGTTTGCGTATACGCCGAAGAATCAGGCAATGGACGCAAATCAGAAAGCCGATGGGTTCACCAAGGATTTTTCTTCGATATATCCAGCCGATCGTGTCGATACCAGCTCGATTTCACTTGATTGGGTTGAATCGTTTCCTCGGACAAAGCAGGCATTCAGCAAACTGGGAGAAACCTTGTATCTAACCACATCCAGGGCGCAAGACGAACTCGTGAGGAAGGTCTATCCCTACAGAGAGAAGCGGACTCTGAATGCGCTGGAAGCGTGTGGTGGCGACATTGCGAAGCTACATCGAAACTTTCAGTTTCAACGCCTTCTAGTTGATACGACTGCACTGGAAAAGGCCGAACAGTTCTTTAGCGCAATGCTTCATCATGGAAAGCCAGATGATCTGGCAGGCGCGTTGGGTGGCTTCGGCATGTACGCAGCGGTTGCCGAGGCCAACTTCAGACCGGGATTTTTTGGTGGTATAGACGTTGAGGTCACTAAAGTTGCGATATACGTCAAGAACCCGTATTCCTTCTACGACGACGCGACTGAGGCCGGATCGCAATATCTTGGACACTGGAACCGTGACGGAATATGTCTTGTACCCGAAGGATTTGTTGCGCAAAGGGCTGGGTGGGGAAGCTGGAGTAATTACGTGATCCAACCGGAAGGCCCCTACGGACGCACTTTTTGGCCGGTTCACAATAGCGATTTTCGGCGTTGGCAAGACGTCCACAACGCGGGAGGCGACATGGTTCTATATTCGGACTATCGTCTTGTAAAGCTTTCTCCTTCAATCAAAATTCGGGTGAAGAAGTGAGAGCACGCCCTTTGACACGCTCCGTCTTCGTCATCGCTGCTGTCGTTGCTGGGCTCGGCCTCTTTCAATACTTCCTGAACGCACGGGCTCGCGCCAATGCACATGAGTGCGTCGCCGTGACGTCGCAAAGCGGCCGTTACCGCGCGCAAGCGTGTGTGATAGGCATGGACGGAAATGTCTTCTTTTATGTCGGGAGACTATACGACGCTCATAGCGGCGAAGTTCTCGCGCGCACCGACTTCGATTCGATGGACGGCGGCGCCCCGGAATTCATGCCCGACGAAAGTGCGATATTGTTTCGTGGTTCAGGTGATTCTGGAGAGATCCACATCCCCCCAAATCCTCTCGACCGTCTCCGCGCAAAAATACCCTGACGCGCTTTCACGTTCGAGAAGGGAATGACTGGCGCCAGCCATTCCCCGCTCAACCCTTACCGCTTCCCCTCAACCCCCATCTGCGCCCGCACGCGCTTCACATCAGCGGCCGACACCTCAGCCGCATCATTACCCCACGCCGAACGCACGAAGGTCGCCAGTTGCGCGATCTCATCATCGTCGTAGCGCCACGCGAACGGCGGCATGGCTAGCGGCGCGGGCGCCGAAGCCGTCGAGGGCAAGCGCGAGCCAGCCAGAATCACCGCGATCAGCGAATCCGGATGCGCCGCGAGCACCGACGGGTTGTTCGCCAGCGAAGGGAACACGCGCGCGGCACCTTCGCCGTTCTGACGATGGCAGGCGGCGCAGCTATCCATATAGATGCGCGCGCCCACGTCGTTGGCGTGCCCCGTCATGATCGACGTGAGCGTGCCATCGTCGGCCTTGTAGGCGGGCGCGGCGGCGTCTTCCGAGAGCGGCGTCAAACTCTTGAGGTAGACGGCGATCGCGTGCAGGTCGGCGTCGCCCAGATACTGCGTGCTGTGCTCGACCACTTCGCCCATCGGCCCGGTGACGGCAGAATGCGCCGTGCGGCCCGTCTTGAGCAGCGCGGTGATATCGGCCTCGTTCCATTCGCCCAGCCCCGTGCCCTTGTCGCCGCGCAGATTGACGGGCGAGCTGCCATCGATGCGCGCGCCCGACAGGTAGCGCGCGCTGCTGCCGTCCAGATCGACTTCCTGGAAGCCCACGCCGCGTGGCGTGTGGCAGGTGCCGCAGTGCGCGAGGCCTTGCACCAGATACGCGCCGCGATTCCACTCGACGCTATGCGCGTCGTCGGGCTTGAAGCGCGAATCTTCGTGGAACAGGCGGTTCCAGTAAGCGAGCGGCCAGCGCGCGTTGAGCGGCCAGGGGATGTCCGCCGCCTCGTTCGCCACGGGCGCGGCGTTCACGCGCGTGGTGAAGTACGCGTAGAGATCGCGCAGATCACTGTCGCTGACCTTGGCATAGGCCGTGTAGGGCATCGCCGGATACAGACGGCGCCCATCGGGCGTCACGCCTTCGCGCATGGCCAGCGCGAAGTCCTCGAAGCTCCAGTTGCCGATGCCGTGCGTCTTATCCGGCGTGATATTGGTCGAGTAGACCGCGCCTAGCGGCGTGGCGAGCGGCACGCCGCCCGCGAACGGCGCGCCGCCTTTGGCGGTGTGGCAGGCCATGCAGTCGCCCGCGCGCGCGAGATATTCGCCGTGTGCGGCGTTGCCAGGCGCGGTCATGGCCTGGGCGTCGATCGTCAGGGCAGGCTTCATCATGCTGCCGGCCCACAGGCCGCCCACGACCACCACGGCCGCGGCGATTGCTACGGAAAGTTTGCGCATGTCGTGTGGCTCCTCAAACCTGGACCATCGGGCCGGGGTTCTTCAAGTAACGCTCGCGGATATTCGCGGCGGCCCAATAGGCAAGACCGCCGACAAGGCCGGTCGGGTTGTAGCCGATGCCATGCGCGAACACGCTCGCGCCCAGCACGAAGACGTTCGACACATCCCAGCTTTGCAGATACTTGTTGACCGCGGAAGTCTTCGGGTCGGCGCCCATCGACGTGCCACCGTTCACGTGCGTGCTTTGGTACGCGCGCGTGTCCCAGTGCGCGCCCGGCTTCAGAATGCGTCCCGAAATGCTCTTCGGGTTCATCTGCTTGCCGATCTCCATCATCTTGCCGGCCACGTATTCCGAGGCGCGCAGATCGTTGTCCTGCCAGTCGAGCGTGATGCGCAAAAGCGGCTCGCCATAGGCGTCCTTATAGGTCGGATCGAGGTCGGCGAAGCAGCCGCGATACGCCATATTGCTGATCTGCGATTCGATGCGGCCCGTGTGCAGGAAGTTATCGGCCACGGCCTGCTTCCATTCGCCGCCCCATTTGGGCGTGCCTTTAGGCAGCGGAATGCCGCGCACCGGTCCGTTGCCGGTCTGGCGACCCCAGATGATGCCGCCGCCGATAAAGCCGAGCGGGCCGTGATCGAAGTTGTCGGCGTTGAACTCCTCGATGGCCTGACCGCCGCCGCCCGCGCCCATGAACTGGTTGATATAGACGTCCTTGTCCCAGAACATGTTGACGCTGTTGAGCACCTGGTAGCAGAAATTGCGGCCTACGGTGCCTTCGCCGGTATCGGCGTTGTACGGCTTGCCGATCTTCGACGACAGCATCAGACGGATGTTATGCAACTGGAACGCGCCCAGCACCACCATGTTCGCGGGCTGGAATACTTCGTTACCCTGAGCATCGATATAGGTGACGCCGGTGGCCTGCTTGCCGTCCTTGTCCAGTTCGACGCGCAGCACGTGCGAATTCACGCGCAGTTCGAAATTGGGCTTGCGCAGCAGGGCCGGAATGATGGCCGTTTGCGGCGACGCTTTCGAATAATTCAGGCAGCCGTAATCGCTGCAGAAGCCGCAGAAGTTGCACGGGCCCAGCTGGCAGCCGTATTCGTTCTGATACGGGCCGGACGCGTTGCCTGCGGGCAGCGCAAACGGCTTATAGCCGAGTTCGCGCGCGGCCTTGGCAAAGAGACGTCCGGTCGGATGATCGGGCAGCGGCGGCAGCGGGAATTCACGCGAGCGATACGCTTCGAACGGATTGCCGCCTTCCTGCGGCTTGCCCTTGATGTTGCCGGCACGGCCCGAGGTGCCGCACACATATTCCCAGCGGTCGAAGTGCGGTTCGAGTTCGTCGTAAGTGACGCCCCAGTCCTGCAGTTGCATGCCGGCGGGAATGAACTTCTCGCCATAGCGCTCTTTCACGCGGCTAAAAAGGCGCAGTTCGTCGGGCATCACGCGCGACTGCACGCCAGACCAGTGCGTGCCTGCGCCGCCCACGCCTTCGCCCGGTTTGAACGAGCCGATCTGGCGATAGGGCAGCGCCGTATCGTCTTTCGTGTGACGCGTGGTGACAGTGGTCTTCGACAGATTCTGCAGCAGCGCATTACGCGCCGAATATTTGATTTCGTCGACGATCTGCGGATACGCGAAATTCGGTATGGTGTCGCGGCCATCGCCGCGTTCGAGCGCGACCACGTCGAGGCCCGCGCTGCACAGTTCCATCGCCATGATCGAGCCGGTCCAGCCGAAGCCGACGATCACCGCGTCCACAGGTTTCTTCTTGATTGTTGCCATGCTGCTTAACCCCGCTTGCCGTACTGGCTGACCGGACCGTACGGATACGGCTTCGATTCGCTGACCCACTCGACGTAATCCGCGCGCGCGCCCGGATAACCGATCATCTTCCACGAACCCATGTCCTTGTTGCCGCCGTACATCGGATCGCCGAAATAGCCTTCCATGGTGTTCTTGAGCAGGAAGCCGCTGAAGAACGATTTCATGTTGAAGTCGTCCTGGATCTTGCCGCCTTCGACATCCTTCAGGAATGCGATCTGTTTGGCCTTCTCCAGCTGCGCAAAGGTCTTGCCGCTGAAATGCGCCTTGCAGTAAGCGTCGATGGCGCGAATGCCCAGGCGGTATTGCTCCTTCGGCGTGAGTTTCGACTGATAGCCGAATTCCGGCGCGCCTTTCTGGAACGGGCCGTGCATATACCAGCGCGAGGCATCGCCGTAGCCGGTCTGCAACTGGCGGTCGATGTATTGCGGCACGCCGAGTTCTACTGCGCCGGGACCGACCTGATCCTTCGGAATCAGGCAGTCGCACGCGGCGTTCACGAAGGCCCATTCGTCGGGCGTGAAATAGCCGGGCTGATAGTGCTCCTGGGCGGGCGTGTCGGGCGGCGGCGCGGAGCGCTTGATGTCGTCCGCGGTGGGACGCAGCACGGCGGACGCCGTGCCGACGGCTGCAACGGGCACGATCGCAATCGATCCTTTGAGGAACGAGCGACGGCCCGCCTTGTCTGGCGATGTCATGAGAGAGGGGACTCCAGCGAGGGGCGCTGATGCGCTTTTGATACTTAGGGCGCGCCACCGCCCCGCCATGAGGCGAGGGGCGCGCGCCCGGCAAACGGGGACGCTGAGACGCCTTTTGAGGCGTCAGGCCACCCGGAAAACCTGCACGGTGTTGCTGAGCTTGCTCGATTGCGTGTCGAGTGCCTGCGCGGCGGCCGTGACCTGTTCGACGAGCGCGGCGTTTTGCTGCGTGACCTCGTCCATCTGCGTGACGGCGGTGTCGACCTGCTCGATGCCGCTTTGCTGTTGTTCGGACGCCGAAGCGATTTCGTTCATGATCGCCGTGACCCGCTCGACGGCGGTGTGCAGTTCGCTCATCGTCGCGCCCGCCGAGGACACCAGTTCGGTGCCGTGCGATACGGTCTCGACCGAGTTCGCGATCAGATCCTTGATTTCCTTGGCCGCCGACGCCGAGCGTTGCGCGAGCGAGCGCACTTCGCTGGCCACCACGGCGAAACCGCGCCCCTGCTCGCCCGCTCGCGCCGCTTCCACGGCGGCGTTGAGCGCGAGGATGTTGGTCTGGAAGGCGATGCCTTCGATCAGCGCGGTGATGTCGGAAATCTTGCGCGAGCTGCCCTCAATCTCGCTCATCGTATCGACCACGCGCTGGACCATTTCGCTGCCGCGGGTGGCAACGTTTGCGGCGGTGTGCGCCAGGTCGCTGCCGGTGCGGGCGTTGTCCGTGTTCTGCTTCACGGCGGACGTCAGCTCGTTCATGCTGGCGGCGGTTTCCTGCAAGGACGCGGCCTGCTCTTCGGTACGTGCCGAGAGGTCGATCATGCCCGCCGCGATCTGGCGCGTGGCGACCGATACCGATTCGCTGCCCGAGCGCACGGAACCGGTGACGTTGCCGAGTTCCTTGCGGGTTTTTTCGATGCTTTCCAGCAGCAGGCCCATTTCATCGTTTCGTTGCGCGCGCACCGTTTTGCTCAGATTGCCCGAGGAGATTTCCTGCAGGCTTTCCAGCGCGTAGTTAAGCGGAGTCATGATCGCGCGGCGCAACATCACCCAGCCCAGACCCGCGGCCACGAGACCGAGCACGACCATCACGGCGCTCACAGTCGAGAACAGATAGAAGTTCGATTCCGCCTCTTCGTAGCGCGTCTTTGCGTTCTCGTAGAGGTGCTTTTTGACCTCGTTGTTGGCCGCGCTCATCTTGCTGTACAGGTCGGAGAGCTGCGTCATCGCGATGTTGTCGGCGGTTTCCTTGTCGCCGGCCTGCAGTGCCTTGGTGAAAGCGGACACGGCATCGCGCATGGCGGTGCGTCGCTCGGTGGTCTTCGCGATCAGCGGCAACTCGTCCGGCTCGTGCGGCATCTGCTGGAATTTCGTCCACCACTCGTCGGAGTTCTTGAAGAAGCCGGAGGCGCGGTCGAGTTGGTCCGGCACGGTGGACGCTTCCGGATGCAGCGCCACGCGGTCAAGCACGAGGCGCGTGCGCGCGATGTAGATCTCGGCGTTGTCGATCGCCGTCGATTCGGCAAGCTTGTTGCGATAGGTGTCGCGGTTGGCGCTATTGGCCTTTTCCGTGCTGATGAAGCCCAGCACGCCGGACACGGTGAGCAGGGCGGCGAGAAGGGCGAAGGTGAGTGCGATACGCGCTCGAATAGTGAGTGTCATGCGTCTGTACCGATTTGACCAAGGGTGACGCAGCGCAGGTAACGGCTTCCTGGGGCGATGAGTGGCCATCAGTTGGCTGCGGGCGTTCTCCCTCCATAACGTCATTCGTCTGACTATATTTAGGGTGCATAGCAAAATTTTTAAGGACCTACTGAAAATATTCTTTGAAATCAGTCTGTAAGGATGCGAAAAATCTTTGCGGGTCGGTCGCTCAAGGCAGGAGGTTGACGTCGATTTTTCCGTATGGATTGAAGATCATTCAATCCTGAGGCCGATTCTCAAGCATCACAGTGGGTCGCAGAATGCAATCACGCGCTGGAACCCAACCCACTGTTCTCAAGGAATCGTCGCCATGAATAACCGAGCCGCCTTCTCCCTCGTCGCTTTGACAATCGCCCTGGGCACCGCGCTGCCCGCCAGCGCCGCCGATGCCGTATCGCCCGCCGAGGCGCACCTCGTGCAGCCGCGCGAACTGATCGTGGACAAAAGCTTGCGCGCGCAACAGGTTCAACAACAGATTCGTGCCGCTCGTCTTTACGACACCTTCTGGACGACCGGTGACGAAGCCCAGGCGCGCGCCGCGCTGGCGCCGGATTTCACCGACCGGACCTTGCCTGCTGGCAGAGCGCAGGGCATCGCGGGTCCGCTGGCTGCCTCGAAGGTCTTTCACGCTGCGGTGCCCGATGTTCACGCCGATGTCGAGCAGATGATCGTCGCGGGCGATCGCGTGGTGACGCATCTGCACTTCACCGGGCATTTCACGGGCACGTTTAACGGCGTGCAGGGGCAGGGCCAGACGGTGGACTTTATCGCCACGGATATTTATCGCATTCGCGCTGGGAAGATTACCGATAACTGGCATCTGGAAGACAACCTGACGTTTTTGCAGCAACTGGGCATGATCCCAAAATGATCTTTTAATTTCGAATCAAGTTTATTCAAATCGCATTTAAAGGAACAAATTGCCAGGAATGGCTAGTGCTCGCAGCGCCGAATCAGCAAGATATGCCTTCAGGAAGGCTGTGAAATGATGGGTGTGAATAATCCGTAAAAAATGCCTTTAATATCGATTTCGCATGGCACGCGGAATAGATTGCTGAAGATATTCCGCTTGAATCGACGATCTGTAACAAGATGTAATTGCGCTCAACGTAATGTGACATTGTTCGTATAAATAAAGTGTCGATTCACTTTTGAATCGATTTGCGTTTTCTTCCCCGGTTTTTTGCTGCAATTCGCGCGAGTGAATTCCGCATGCAGGAGCAAGGTCGATGAAACGAAAGCACCTCGTAGCCATTGCCGTTGGCGTCCAGATCGCATTGATGCCGGTGGCGCCGCTCGTGCCGCTGGCCGAAGCGGCGGTCTACTCGAATGGCACGGCAACCGCGACGTTCAATGTCACGCTCACCCTGCAGGCGAATTGCGCGATTTCCGCCAATCCCCTGGCCTTCGGGACCAATGGCGTGCTGGGCACCGCCATCAACCAGCAGACCACGCTCAGCGTCACCTGCACGAACACCACGCCTTATAACGTGGGGCTCGACGGGGGCAATGTCACGGGGTCGTCGGTGACCAGCAGGCTGATGGCCGGTACGGCCACCGGCAACACCACGACGACGGTCGGCTTCCAGCTCTATCAGGATGCAGGCCGCACGACGATCTGGGGCAACACGCAGGGCACCAATACGGTGGCCGGTACGGGCAGCGGTTCTGCGCAGACGCTCACCGTCTACGGCCAGGTCCCGGCGCAGGCCACGCCAAAGCCGGATACCTACCAGACGACGGTCACCGCAACGGTCTACTTTTGAAACGGGCATACGCGGCTCGTGCCGCGCCGGGGACTGGATGGATTGTTGCGCCGGCCTTGCTCTGTGCGCTCGGCGCCGCTGACGCCGCAGCCGCCACGCTGCAGATCTCGCCGGTCACGATCGAGTTTTCCGCAGCCGAGGTGGCGACCGGCCTCACGTTGCGCAATCCCGGCGACGCTCCGCTCTACGGCCAGGTGCGTGTGTTCCAGTGGAGCGAGGCGCAGGGCGAAGACGTGCTCACGCCCACGGGCGATGTCATCGCGAGCCCGCCGCTCATCGAGATCGCGCCGCACAGCGATCAACTCGTGCGGCTCGTGCGCACCAACGCGTCGGCTACAACCAGCGCGTCACCGCCCGTCGAACAGAGCTATCGCATCCTGATCGACGAGCTGCCCGCGCCGGGTACACCGGGCGCTGAGGGCGTGACGATCCGGCTGCGCTATTCGGTTCCGGTATTCGTCGACGCACCGGGTGCGGGCGCCGCGAAGCCCCTGCTCGCGTGGCGTCTCGTGCAGGGTCCGCAAGGCTATGTGCTGCGCGCGGACAACGCCGGCACCCGGCGCGCGCAGATAGCCGCGGTGTCGCTGTTCGACGAAGCGGGGCATCACTGGGATGTGACGCGCGGGCTGCTGGGCTATGCGCTCGCGCGGCAGAGCCGCCAGTGGAGCGTGCCGGTGCCCGCCGATGCGAAGTTCGGCGGTCAGCTCAAGGTGCGGGCGACGGTCAATACGCTGCCGCTGGAGGATACGGTCTCGATCGGGCAGGGAGGCTGAAAAGCGCGGCTGAAACACGGTGGCTCGTCGGCGCATAGGTCATGAACGCGGTGCGCGCCGGAGGACAGCATGAAACGAACGACGAAGAATGAAACGAACTCGGAGCGCTGTGCGACGTGGCCGGGCGAGGCGCATGGTATCGGTGGCGGCGCTGCTGGCATTCATCAGCGCCGCGGGCCATGCGCAAGGACAGTTGATCAACGCGGGTGCAATGGATACGCGTGATCTGTATCTCGAAGTCGATGTGAACGGACAACGTACCGCCCAGATCGTGCATTTCCGCCAGTTGGGCGGCCACCTCTTCGCAACCGGCGAAGATCTCTCGCAGGTGGGCGTGGCGACGGCGCAGCTTGGCATCGCAGACAGCGCGAGCGTCGATCTCGACACGCTGCCGGGCCTGCACTACCGCTACGACGCGCAGCGACAGACGCTCGAATTGCAGATTCCGGATGCGATCCGCAAGCCCTTTGCGTTCGATACGCGCTCCGTATCGGCCGTGCCGCCGGCGACATCGGCGCGCGGCCTGCTGTTCAATTACGACGCCTTCGGGCAAGGCGGATCGGCGTCGGAATTCGCGTTGTGGAGCGAAGAGCGGTACTTCGATCCGAAGGGAGTGCTAAGCAATACGGGCGTGGCCTATCTCTATCACGACCGCAACGAGTACGTGCGCTACGACAGTTCGTGGAGCATGTCGAATCCCGCGAACCTGAGCACCACGCAGTTCGGCGATACGATTTCGTCGTCGCTGGCGTGGACGCGCTCGATTCGCATGGCGGGCCTGCAATATCGCAGCAATTTTGCGTTGCGTCCCGATCTGGTGACATTCCCGGTGCCGGCGTTGCCGGGCAGCGCGGTGGTGCCGACGTCCGTCGACCTCTACATCAACAGCATCCGCCAGTATTCGGGCAACGTGCCGAGCGGCCCGTTCATCATCAACGACGTGCCCGGCATCACCGGCGCGGGACAGGCCACGGTCATTACGCACGACGCGCTGGGACGGACGATTTCGGCGTCGGTGCCGCTGTATGTCGATACGCGATTGATGGCACCAGGCTTGTCGAGCTATTCGTTCGAAGCGGGTTTTTTGCGCCGTAATTATGGGCTCGATTCGTTCGACTACGACACGCGTCCGGCCGTGAGCGCGTCGTGGCGACATGGCGTCAACGATCATTTCACGCTCGAAGCGCACGGCGAAGCGACGGGCGGCCTCGTCAACGCGGGCGGCGGCGCGTTACTTGGGCTGGGCACGGCTGGCGTGATCAACGGATCGGTTTCCGGTAGCGGGGGCAAGCTCAACGGCGCGCAGTTGAGCATCGGCTATCAGTACGTGTCGCAACGCTTTTCGGTCGATGCGCAGACGATCCGCGCTTACGGCAACTTCGGCGATCTCGCGGCGCGCGACGGCTCGCCGGTGCCGGATATCACCGATCGCGTGACGCTGGCCGTGCCGTTCCTGCGCAACCAGACGTTTTCGGTCAGCTATATCGGCTACAAGATTCCTTCTGCGCCGGTCTCGCAGATTGGCTCGGTCGCGTGGACGTTTAACTTTGGCAATCTGGTTTCGCTGAATCTGAGCGCTTACCAGGATTTTCGTCAGCACGATTCGCGCGGTGTGCTGCTTTCCGCGAGTATCGGTCTTGGTGGCAACGCCTCGATCAACGCGACGGTGGGTCGGCAGGACGGTGCGTCCACCTGGAACGTCAATGCCTTACGGCCGCCCGATTATTCGGGTGGCTGGGGCTGGGGCGTGCAGTCGGGCGGCACCGGCGCGACGCCGTTCCGCCAGGGCCAGTTGCAATATCTCGGCCGCTACGGCGAGGCAACGGCCTCCGTCCAGCAGGTGGCAGGGCAGACCATCGGCGCGCTCGATCTGACGGGCGCGGTCGTGCTGATGGACGGCACGGTGCAGCCCGCGCGACGCATCGACGACGGCTTCGCGCTGGTGTCCACCGATGGCGTCAAGGGCATTCCGGTGCTGCACGAAAACCGCGTGATCGGCGTGACCGATGGCAGTGGCCATCTGCTGATTCCCGATCTCAACGCGTACCAGCACAACCAGGTGGCAATCGACGCGATGCATTTACCCGCCGATGCGCGTATCGCCGACACGTCGATGGACCTCGTGCCGCAAGCGCAATCGGGCGTGCTCGCGCATTTTGGCGTGACGCGCTATCACGCGGCGTCGATCATCGTGCGGGACGCCGACGGTCAGCCGCTCCCCGCTGGCGCGCGCGTGCATCACGTGGAGAGCGGGCATGACACCATCGTCGGCTATGACGGTCTGACGTTTGTCGATGGACTGGCGCCGGAGAACCATCTGCAAATCGAATCAGGTGACAAGCAGTGCGAAATAGTGTTTTCGTGGAAGGAGGGTAAGGGCGATACGTTGCAGACCATCGGGCCGCTTGTGTGCCGCCTGCAGGAGCAGCGAGGCCGTCAAGGCCAGGGGCAACAGCCGTGAAAGCGATCAGGCGCGCGCTATGGACGCTAGGCGTCACCCTCATGCTGCTGTTCGCGGCGCGCGGCGCGCATGCGCAGAGTTGCCAGGCGGTCGCGAATCCGGTGAGTTTCGGCTCGGTCAGCCCGATCGCGAATGTGGCGGTCACGGCCACCGCCACCATCAGTGTGACCTGCACATGGCCTGCCGTCTCGCTCACACCCGATGTGCTCGTGTGCCTGAATCTGGGCGGCACGAGCCCGCGCTCGCTCACCAATGGCTCAAACTCGCTGAGCTACGATCTCTACCGTGATAGCGGCCACACGCAGGCGTGGGGTTCGACTTATTCGGGTACGACGCCTATCTCGCTCACGATGACCAAACCGAGCGGCACGACGCTGACCACGACGGTGACGGTCTACGGTCAAGTCGCTTCCTCGCAGCCCACCGTGCCAACGGTCAATAACGCGAGCACCGTTTATACGCAGGGTTTTGGCGGTAATACCACGTCGATCAATTACGGTTTTTATCTGCTGATCGCGCCGACCTGCGCGTCGCTCGGCACGGGCGGCACGTTCCCGTTTACGGTGACCGCAACCGTCATCAACAACTGCAATATCACTGCGACCAACGTGGCTTTTGGATCGACCGGCGTGCTGAGTTCGCAACTCAACGCAACAGGCACCATCACCACGGTCTGCACGAACGGCGACGCCTTCAAGATCGCCCTTAACGGCGGCACGACCGGCAGCGTGGGCGCCCGCGCCATGCAGCGCTCGGGCGGCGGCGGCACGGTGAATTACCAGCTTTACGTGGATTCGAACCACAGCAGCGCGTGGGGCGACGGCACGGGCAGCACGAACACGCAGGCCGGTACGGGAACAGGCACACAGCAGGTCTTCACGGTCTATGGTCGGGTGCCCGTGCAGACTACGCCCGAGCCTGGAAATTACAGCGACACCATTACCGCGACGATTTATTTCTGAATACGCGAGCGTCGTTTCGCGTCAAAAAACGAAACTGATAATTGCGAAGAATGCGCTTAATTATTCGTGGCTGTCTTTCTAAACTTGGTATCAAATGGCGTGGATTCGATCGTCATCGAGAAATATGAAAGGACTGTCCAGGTCCAGATTCCATTCGAACCAAGGAGGAGCACATTATGAAAAAGGCAACCGGAACCCTTATGGCGGCCGTGGCTGCACTCACGCTGTCGGGCGTTGCTTGCGCACAAAACAACACGCTGGCGACGCCATCCGTGAAGTCGCCGGTGAGCGCTGCGCCTGCCGCCACGAATAGCGGTTATGGCACGCCAGGCGCTGCGAATTCGGAAAGCGGGATGAGCGCCGGAGCGATGAATTCGAGCATGCAGAATGGCACGAACACGAACGCGACGGCCGAAACAGGCGCATACGGCGCGAACAATACCTTGGCAAGACCTTCCGTAAAGTCGCCGGCTGGGCAATAAGCAACGCGCTTGAACCTCGCTTAAACCTCGTTTGAGCGTTTGAATCGAAGACCGCTATCTTAAGGATAGCGGTCTTTTATTTTGTCATCCGAAGCGAGTGGGGCGGCGCGGTCAGGACGGCGTTTAGACGTCTGCGATAAATCAATTGTCGGCGGCAGATGCACGCAAGAAAATCGCATGCATGCGACGATGGAACCGGCATCGATTCGAATGCCTGTCTACTTCAACAACGTGGCGCAATGAAAACCCATCGCATGCTTTGTTTTGGCCGCAATGAAGAAAGCGGCAACGCGGCTGTCGTAGTCGAAGGATCGTCTTTAGATGAGGCGCAACGGCTGGATTTTGCTCAAAAGCAGGACGCCAATGCGACGGTATTCATCGACGACGATGCCGCCGGCGGCACGCAACTCGATTACTACTATCCGCATAAGCGCAGCCCGCTTTGCCTGCACGCGACGCTCGCCGCGAGTGCGCTTTTTTTCGAGCGGAACCCGCATGGTCCGCGCATTCGCGTCGTCACCAGCATGCATCGCCAGACCCTCGAGATCGAGCGAATCGACGAGACGATCTTCGTCGTTTTGCAAGCCCAGCAGTGCCCAGCATTGGCCGTCAACATCGATGAAGTGTCGCGACTGCTTCGAGTGCAGCCCGCCGCGCTGACAAGTACGCCACGGCTTGCCTCAGTGGGCAGCGCAAAACTGCTGGTCGAAGTGGCGGACCGATCCGCTTTGGCCGCGCTGCAGCCTGATCTCGCGGGCATCGCAAGCTGGAGCAGCCAACACGGCGTCTCAGGCTTGTACGTTTATTGCCGGCTTGGCGACGGCGTTTATGCCGGGCGGAATTTCAATCATCTCGATCCGCACCTTGAAGATCCCGCGACGGGTGTAGCGGCAGGTGCGCTGGCCTTGTCGCTGGAGCAAAGCATCACGCTGTTACAGGGCGACGTGCTCGATCGGCCCTGCACACTTCAGGCGCGATATCTGGACGGGAAGGTGCAGGTCGGCGGACGGGCGTTCAGGGCGGTCGATTAGCCCAACTCAAAACGTCACTGTCCAGAGCGCATTGGCGGTCCGTTGCGCGCCAAACTGTGCGGCAGAACTGATCCGCATCGGCGAAGCATCGGCCTGCGAGACGAGATAGGGCTCGCCGTGCAGGCAACTCACGGCCGGTGCAATGCGCTCGTCGACCGCGCTGATGAGGCAGCTTTGCTGGACGACAAGACTCACGACCATGGCGGCCGGGGCGGGTTCGGCGGCGTCGCCGGTGGCGAGAACCGAAAGGCTGCTGGCGAGCCCGAAGGCCAGTGCCAGCCAGAGGCGGATTGGGCGAGACATGTTCGGACGATTCTTCTGGATTGCGTGATGCAGGGAGCGATCGGTGACTGGGAACAGCGTCTACCCGTTTGTCGGCAGCGCGGCGTAAAAGTTAAGTGTTGCAGCAGACGTTGAGGCAATCGGCGTCACGCCGGCTGCCGCTCCAGGGGGCGCGATCCTCGCGGCGTCAGGGCGGCTAGCACGAGCGCGATGACGAAGAGCGCAGGCACGTCGCCGATCAGATGGCCGTGATGGCCAGGCGTCGCAAACGATTGCGCGGCCATGATCGCCCCGTGCACCACGCTTGACCATACGGTGAACCAGATCAGGCTCAGATGGGCCAGCGGATCGCGCGCCGCGCGCATCAAAAAGAGGCCGAGCGTCGCGTAAATGCCGACGATCATCAACGGGTAATCCGAGTGCCCGGTGTGCCACGCCCACCCCGCGGGCCAGAGCACCATGAGCGGATAGACCGCGAAGGTCGCAATCGCGCCAATGACGACGAGCGCGATGCGCAGATACCGAAGTCGTGTTGGGTCGTCCATGGCGTCGGCCTTTGCGATTAGCCCCGGCTCACCCGCTCGCCCGCTCGGGCGCGAGCCTGAATGCCGTCAATATGCGCGCCCGCGCTCCGTGTTGCAAGACTCCCGAAAGATATTCGCCTGCGCCCGCAACCCTTGCCTGGCGCGTCATCCAGCGATTCCCTGCGCTGCCGGCACAGCAGAACGAGTGAAATTTATCTTCACATTTAGTAATGTTATAACATAACATTCGCGACGACTGTTGCGGCCGGCATCGTAAAGCTCATCCTGCGCAGCGCGCATGGGCTAGGGGAATCGCCCGTGCGCCGCGCCTCATTCCAACGACGCAAATCAAGAAGCAAACAACGACCATCGTGGCGACTTCAACCCAGCCTGAACTTTCATCGACGCGGTGCGCAGGACGCCCGCGACGCGCCTTCCCATCCTTTTCATCGCCTCGATCCCGCTCGACGCTGCTGCGTCTCACGCCGGTTTCGCTGGCGTTCGTGAGCGCGCTCGTCCATGCGCAAGCCGCGAGCAACGTGACAAGCGCCGCAACAAGCGGCGGCGGCACCGCGCCCGAAGCCACGCTCGCGCCGGTCTTCGTCACGGCGAATCCACTCGGCGACGCCGATCTCATTGCGCCCGCAACGGCGCTCGACGGCAATGCGCTGACCTTGCGCGCGGCCAGTTCGATCGGCGAAACGCTCAACGGCCTGCCCGGTGTATCGACAACCACCTACGGCCCGATGGTCGGCCGCCCGATCATTCGCGGCATGGACGGCGACCGTATCCGCATGCTGCAGAACGGCGTTGCGGCATGGGATGCGTCGTCGCTCTCGTACGACCATGCCGTGCCGCAGGACCCGCTCACGGTCGAGCGCGTCGAGATCGTGCGCGGACCGGCCGCGCTGCTCTACGGCGGCAACGCGATCGGCGGCGTCGTCAATACCATCGACAACCGCATTCCGCGCGAGCCGATCCAGGGCGTGACGGGCGCCGTCGACGCCAGCTACGGCGGCGCCAACGATGCGCGCGCGGGCGCCGCGCAGGTGGAGGGCGGCAACGGCCAGTTCGCTTTTCACGTAGACGCCTTCGATCGCGACACCAGCAACGAGCGCATCCCCGGCTACGCGCATTCGGCGGCCCAGCGCGCGCTCGACGGCGCCGACGCGAGCGAGCCCTACGGCAGCATCCCGAACAGCGATGGCCGCTGGCACGGCGGCGCGGTCGGCACCTCGTACACCTGGGCCGATGGCTACGCGGGTATTTCGTACAACGGCTTCCAGAGCGACTATGGATCAGTGGCCGAAGACGATGTACGTCTGCGCATGCATCAGGATCACGTGGCCGTGGCCTCGGAAGTGCGCAATCTGAGCGGGCCGTTCAGCCAGCTTAAATTCGACTTCGGCTACACCGATTACGAGCACCGCGAGATCGACGACGGTACGGTTGGCACGACGTTCCGCAATCACGGCTATGAGGCGAGGCTCGAAGCGCGCCATCAGAAAATCGGCCCGTTCGAGGGCGCGATTGGCGTGCAGGTGAGCCAGAACACCTTCTCGGCGCTCGGTGACGAGGCGCTCGTGCCGACCACGCAGACCACCAACGTTGCGCTGTTCGGCCTGGAGGAGTGGAACGTCACGCCGGCGCTCAAGCTGAGCGTGGGCGCACGCTACGAGCACGTGAAGCTCGATCCGACGCCAAACGGCAACGACAAATTCGCCTCGGCGCAGGGACGCGATTTCAATGCAGGCAGTGTGTCTGCGGGCGCGCTTTACAAGCTTGCGCCGGCCTGGTCGGTGGTGGGCAACGTTGCCTATACCGAGCGCGCGCCCACGTTTTACGAGCTGTACGCCAACGGCCCGCACGACGCCACCGGGCAATATCTGATCGGCAATCCCGATGCGCAGAAAGAAAAGGCGGTCTCGACCGATCTTTCGTTACGCTTCGAGCGCGGCCCGAACAAGGCGAGCGCGGGCGTGTTCTATAGCCGCTTCAGCAACTATCTGACCGAGTACAACACGGGTCGTCTTGTGAACGACGATGACGATGTCGTGCCCGCCGGCACCGACGACGCGCTCAACGAAGCGGTCTATCGCGGCGTACGCGCGGAATTCTATGGCGTGGAAATCGACGGTAAATGGCGCGTGTTCGAGAAGGGCGCGCATCGTGTCGACGTGTCGCTGACGGCCGATTACACGCACGCGCGCAATGTCGATACGGGTGCACCGCTGCCGCGCATCGCGCCGTTGCGCGCGACGCTGGCGGGCGATTACGGATATGGTCCGTTCGGCGCGCGAGCGGAACTCGTGCATGCCTGGGCGCAGCATCGCGTGCCCGAGGACGATCTGCCGACCGACGGTTACACCACGCTCGCGCTGATCCTGACCTACAAGTTCCACGTGGGATTGACGAACTGGCTCGCTTATGTGCGCGGCGACAATCTGACGAATCAGGACGTGCGTTACGCAAGTTCCGTGGTGCGCGATATCGCTCCCGAGGGCGGGCGCAGCGTGATGGTCGGCTTGAGGACGACGTTCTAGAGGCCAGATGTACTTCAAGTCAGCCGATGACGGCAGCTTGAATAGTATTCCTCAATGAATGGGCGAGGGCAGCAGAAAATCGCTGCCCTCGTTTACACCTGCGCTTTCGCCACTGTCTCTTCCTGCGCGACCAGCCCGCTCACCGAAGCGGTCAATCCCTTGCCGCCCGGATTGTTGCGCAGGACCAGCTTCAGACCATGCCGTTGCGCGATGCGCATGGCAATCGATAGCCCCAGGCCGCTGCCAGTGCCCGGTACGTGATTGGCCCGATAGAACCGGTCCAGCACGCGTTCCAGATGTTCTTCGGGAATGCCTGGCCCGTTGTCCACCACGTCGAAACCCACGCGATTGTTCGCGCGCGTGAGCACGAGATCGATCTTGCCGCCGGGCGGCGTATAGCGGATCGCGTTGTCGAGCAGATTGTTGAGCAGGGTGGCCAGGCCGTGTGGGTCGGCGCTCACGTTGCAGGCGTCGTCTCCACTGACGGGCGGGCGCAGTTCCAGCCCGAGATCGATCGATTTTTCCTCGGCGAGCAGCGATAGATCGCCGATAGCCTGTTCGCCCAGACGGCGCAGGCTCACGTCGGCTACGGGCAGTTCCGCCTGGGCGTCCTCGCGTGCGAGCGTGAGCAATTGCTGCACCAGTCGGATCAGGCGGTTCAGACGCGTTTCGATGCGCTCAGTGGTTTGCGGCTCGCCGCTGAGCGTGCCGTCGCGCAAGGCGGCCTGCAATTGCAGCTTGAGCGCGGCCAGCGGCGAGCGCAACTCGTGCGCGGCATCGGCGATAAAGGTGCGCTGCGCCTGCGAAGCCGTGTTCAGTCGCGCGAGCAGATCGTTGAGCGCGACGACCAACGGGCGCAGTTCGATCGGCACGGAGCCGTCGAGCTTGAGCGGCCCGAGCGCGTTGTGCGAGCGAGCGGCCAGCAGCGCCGAGAGCGCGCCCACGGGCGCCAGCCCGCGCGCCACCACCAGCAGCACGAGCACGATGGCCACCGGCACGAACAGCGCGAGCGGCCAGACCGTGTGCAGCGCGAGATGCAGCGCCAGCGCTTCGCGCACGGAGACGGGCTGCGCGACCTGCACGAAGCGATCGGACTGCTGCACGCCGAAGGTGCGCCAATGCGATTCCTCGTGCTCGAACGTATGAAAGCCCGCGGGATTGCGCGGCAGCGGCGCGTCCCGCGACGAGTGGTAGATCGCCGTGCCGTCCCGGTCCCAGATTTCGATGAGGATGCGATCGTCGGCAATGCCCTGCATGTCGGGCTCATGTTGCTCGCCGCCGTGACCCGCGTGCAGGTTCGAGGGCAGCGAGAGCGCCACCGCGCGCAACTCGTAGTCGAACAGTTCGCTCGCCTCGTTGCGCGCCGTGTGGAAAATACCGAAGCCCGCCACCGCCGATCCAAGCGCGAAGCCGCAGATCAGCCAGCCCAGCAGGCGGCGCTTGATCGATCTCATTGCGCCCTCTTGAGCCGGTAGCCCACGCCGCGCACCGTCACGATCTGTTCGGCGCCGATCTTGCGGCGCAGGCTGTGCACATGCACTTCGATGGTGTTGCTGCCCACTTCCTCGCCCCAGCCATAGAGCCGTTCTTCCAGCTCCGCCTTGGTGAAGACGCGCGCGGGTTCCTCGATCAGCACATGCAGCAGCGCGAATTCGCGCGGCACCAGCGCGATGGGCGCGCCGTCCATGGTCACTTCGTGCGCGGCCGGGTCGAGCGTGAGATTGCTGTGCGCGTAGACGGGCTGTTTGCGGCCCGTGCGCCGGCGCAACAGCGCGCGCGCACGCGCGGCCAGTTCGTCGAGATCGAAGGGCTTGACAAGGTAATCGTCTGCGCCAGCGTCGAGTCCGCTCACGCGGTCGGTCACGCTGTCGCGCGCGGTGAGGATCAGGATCGGCGCTTCGCCGCCGCGCCGCCGGTAGGCGGACAGCACCGTTACGCCGTCCTTTTTCGGCAGGCCCAGATCGAGCAGCACGAGGTCATACACGTCGTTGGCGAGCGAGAGTTCGGCCTCGCGTCCGTCTTTCGCCCAATCGACGGCGTAGCCTTCGCGGCGCAGCCCGTCGATCACGGGCTCGGCGATCATTTCGTCGTCTTCCACCAGCAGGAGGCGCATTGTGGTGCTCCAGTTCGCTTCGTTGGGTGATTGTCGCTCATTCGCGCTCATGACTGGGCCTTTGCGTCCCGGGCTTCGATCCCAGCAGCAATCGCAGCAGGGCGGGCAGCACCAGCAGCACCAGTGGCATCTGCACGATCAGCCCGGAGATGATCGCCACCGCCAGCGGCTGCTGCATCGCCGATCCCTGGCCGAGCGCGAAAGCCAGCGGCAACAGCGCGAGAATCGCGGCGATGGTGGTCATGGCGATCGGGCGCAGGCGGTTGCGGCCCGCGGCCTGGAGCGCTTCGTGCAGCGGCAGGCCGTCGTCGCGCACGAGGTTCTGGAACTCGGACACATAGAAAATCGCCACTTCCGTCACGATGCCGATAATCATCGTCATGCCCATCATCGCGGAGATGTTCAGTTCGATCCCCGTGATCCACAGACCGATAAAGACCGCGCCGGTCGCGCACAGCGGCATCGCCATGACGGCCAGCGCCACGCGAAAGCGCTCATAAAGGAACAACAGCAGTCCGAACACCAGCGCCACTGCCGCGCCGAACACGGCCATGAGGCCCTTGAACGCGATCTGTTGCTGCTGATAGAGTCCGCCCAGTTCGTAGTAGACGCCGCTGGGCAACAGGCTCGGATCGGCGAGCGCATGCTGCACGTCGGCGATGGTCGAACCCAGGTCGCGACCGTCGATGCGCGCCGTCACCGCCACCATGCGCTTGAGATTGTCGCGGCTGATTTCCGGTTGGCCGCTCACGCTCACGCGATCGGCCACGCGCGAGAGTGCGAACACGTGACCATCGGGCGCGCGGATCGGCAAACGGCCAAGCGCCGTATCGGTCATCTGCAGTGCGCCTTGCGCGCGCACACGCACGCCGATGCTCTTCGGTCCGCTCTGGTACTGCGTGGCCACATTGCCGTCGAGCAGATCGTTCACCTGCTGCGCGATGGCCTGCGGGTCCATGCCTTCAGCGGCGGCGGCATCGGGGCGGATATGCAGATCGATGGCGTCGCCGGCCGGATTGATGCCGTCGTTCACGTCGACGATGCCCGCGATCTTGCCGATGCGCGCCGCCACGCGTTGGGCGGTATCGTCGAGTTGCCGGGTATCGTCGGAATAGATCTTGATCTGCACCGGTTGCGGCACGGCGGTCAGATCGCCGATCAGGTCTTCCATCAATTGCGCCAGCTCGATGCTCACGCCAGGCACCTGCGTGTCGATCTGCGAGCGGATTTCTTCCATCACCGTGTCGATCGGTTCGCGTGAACCCGATTTCAGGCGCACGAAGAAATCGCCCTTGTTCGGCTCGTTGAGATCGCCGCCCAGACCCGCGCCCGTGCGCCGCGAGTATGTCGCCACGTTTGGATTGGCGCGCACGATCGCCTCGACCTGCTGCATGAGACGATCGGTTTCCGCAATCGAGGTGCCGGGGCGCGTGTGATAGTCGAGCACGAAGCCGCCTTCGTCCATCGACGGCATAAAACCGCTGCCCACGCGCGTGAAGGCAAACGCGGCGGCCAGCACGAGCGGCACGAGCAGCGCCAGTGCCCACACTGGCCGCGCGCTCACGCGTGCGACCAGCTTCGCATAGCCCCGGTTGAGCCACGCGGCGAAGCGCGTTTCGCGATGTTCTTCGGCATCCTTGGCGGTGAGCCAGCGATCGCACAGAATCGGAATCGCCAGCCAGGTGACGAGGAACGAGATGAAGAGGGCGCTAGCCATGGTGACGGACAGCGCCTTGAAAAACGCACCCGTTACGCCCGAAAGAAACGCCAGCGGCACGAAGATGATGAGCGTGGCCGCCGATGAACCCGCAAGCGGGCGTGTAAATTCAAGTGCCGCACTCATGACCCGGCCATGGAACGCATGCGCGCCGGCCTCGCGCATACGTCGCGCGATGTGCTCGATCATCACGATCGCGTCGTCGATCACGAGGCCCACAGCCGCCGCCATCCCGCCGAGCGTCATAATGTTGAAGCCCATGCCGAACACGTCGAGCAGCAGAATGGTGGCGGCCATCACGATGGGCACGAGCGCCACGGCGATCAGCGTGATCTTGAGATTGCGCAGGAACACGAAGAGCGTGAGCGCAGCGAGCACCACGCCGATCATGATGGCGTCGCGCACGCTGGTGGCCGAGGCGATCACCAGTTCGCTCTGGTCGTACCAGTTGGACAGATGCACGCCCGGTGGCATCTGCTTGCCGAAGGTGGCCAGGCGCGCGCGAATGGCCTGCGCCATCGCCACGCTGTTGGCGCCAGGCTGCTGATAGACGTTAACCAGTACGGCATCCTTACCATCGGCGGTCACGCGGATCCATTGCGGAACGGTGCCCTGCGAGACCGTGGCGATATCGGCGAGGCGTACCTGATTCGCGCCGGACGTGGACACGACCACGTTTTTCAGCGCGTCGAGACCGCTTACAGCCGAGTTGGCGACGACGAGATAAAGCTTGTCGTGATCTTCGATGCGGCCTGTGGCCATCAGCACATTGCCCGCGCCGATCGCGCGCGAGACATCCGCGACCGATAATTTGTAAGCCGCGAGGCGCGCGGGATCGACCGCCACTTCAAGCTCATCGCGTGCGCCGCCAGTAACGTCCACGCGCGCCACTCCTTCGACCGATGAAAGCAGCGGGCGCAACTGGAACTGCGCAAGATCGTAGAGCTGCGCCAGCGAACGCTGCGATGACGTCAGGCTATAGGCGATCACCGGGAACACGGTCGGGTCCATACGGCGCACCTGCATGGAGGTGCCGGGCGGCAGCGTCGCGAGGATTTCGGCGATGGCCGATTGCGCCTGCAATGTCGCCTGGGCCATATCGGTGCCCCAGTCGAAATTCAGCGAGATTTCCGCCGTGCCACGGCTCGTGCGTGATTCCACGTCACGCACATTGGGCACGCGGCGCAGCGCTTCCTCAACGGGCATCGTGACGAGCGTGGCCATCTGCTCCGCGGGGCGGTCGCCCGCATCGAGCGAGACCACCGCGCGCGGGAACGAGACATTCGGAAAGAGCGAGATCGGCAGTTTCATCGCCGTGAGCGCGCCTGCGACGGCGGCCAGCGCGATGACGAACAGCAGCGAGCGCCGGTGGCGCTGCATCCATTGGCCAAAAGTCATTGTGCGTCGCCTTGTTTTGCGACGCGCACTGTCATGCCGTCTTCGAGTTCATAGTTGCCGCTGACGACGAGCGGGCGCGCGGCATCGAGCGCGCCGTCCACGCCGTAGGTATCGCCGTGTTCGACCTTGACGGTCACGGCCACGCGATGGGCCTTGTTGCCTGGGACTACCTGGTAAACGCAGGACCCCTTGGCGTCCTGCAGCACGGCCGCGCGCGGTACGTTCCACCAGGTGCCGGGTTGAGCGTCGATCTCGGCGCGCACGCGCGTGCCGGGCAGAAATGCGGTTCCCGCGAGCGGCACGCTCGCGCCTACATCCACGAGCTGGCTTTGCGCATCGACCGATGCACCGACCATTGCGATCTGGCCACTCGCCTGCATCGAAGGCTGCGAAGCGGCGAGCGCATGCAGTACGACGCGGTCGCCTGGGTGAATCATGGCGGCGTCGGCGGCTTCGACGCCTAGTGTGACGTTCGGCGTTTTCGCGTCGCCCGCATTCGCGCCGACCAGTTGCGCGAGCGCGGTGCCGGCCTGCACCTGATCGCCGGGCGCGGCGCTCACTTGTGCGACCACGCCGGCGGCAGGCGCCGTGATGGTTTTGGCGCCGCTGGCAATGCCTGACGCGCCTTGCGCGGCGAGCGCCTGATTGGCGTCGTCGAGCGCTTTCTGCGCGGCAGCGAGTTGCGACTGCGTGGCGAGGCTGTCGCGATAGAGCGCCTGGGTGCGCGCGAGTTCGCCGCGTGCGAGCGTGGCGGCGCTTTGCGCCTGCGTGAGCGCGATCACAGCGGCCGGGTCCGCCTGCACGACGAACAGCGGCGTGCCGCGCGCGACGCGCTGGCCGGGCTGCACGAGCACGCGCGTCACGCGCGCGACGTAGGGCAGGCTCACGGTGGCGGCGTTCGCGCCAGCTGCCGCGACGATGCCGTAGGCCACGATCTGTTGCGAGACGCT
>NZ_DASZJJ010000262.1:0-5226 GCF_035948235.1 Paraburkholderia sp.
CCGGATGATGGCGCACCGAGGCGGCGTCGCGACCCATGATCGCGTCGAGCACGGCGCGCGCCGTGTCGGCATCGAGATGGCGCAGACACGCGTCCACATGCTTGCGAAAGAACCCATTGCCGTTATAAAGATCGCCGCCCATGCCCGACTGCCACGCACCCTGCCCCGGCACGAGAAACGCCAGACGCGGCTTGCGCGGCTGCTCGCCCGCGTGCCATTGCCCCGAAGGATTCGCCGCGAGAAAGGCATCCAGTCCCGCAATGAAGTCTTCCTTCGTCGTGCCAATCAATGCCACGCGATGATCAAAGTGATCGCGCCGTACGCTCGCGGTATGGCAGGCATCGCGCAGCGCTGCCGAGGGGTTGTGGAACCACTCACGCCACGCCAATGCAAGGCGCTGACGCGCTTGCGGCGATCGTGCAGAGAGCGTCAGCACACGTTCGCGCGCGACGTTGGCGCTGGCATCCGGCACATTCATCGCATCCGGCGCGGCCAGAATCAGATGCACGTTGGTGCCCGTAATGCCGAATCCGCTCACGCCGACCAGCGCCTCGCCATCGCCGAGTGCTGTGCTTTGCCGTGCGATGTCGAGTTGCGCGCCTTCCCAGTGAAAGCGCGGATTCGGCGTTTCGAAGTTCACCTGCGCGGGCACGTGCCGATGACGCAGGATCAGCATGGCCTTGATAAAACCGGCCATGCCCGCTGCACCTTCCAGGTGACCGACCTGTGACTTGACCGAGCCAACAAGAATCGGCTTGCCCCGCTTGACGCCGCGCGTGTAAACGTTTCGGAGTGCTGCCAGTTCGATCGGATCGCCCAGTGACGTACCGGTGCCATGTGCTTCAACATAGGAGACGGCTTCGGCGGCCACGCCAGCGCGCGCCAGGGCGCGCCGGATCACCGCTTCCTGGGCGGCGCCGTTGGGCGCGGTCAGGCCGTTGCTCGCGCCGTCGCTGTTGAGGGCCGATCCGGTCAGCACGGCATCGATGCGCTCGCCGTGCGCCAGCGCGTCGTCCAGACGCTTCATCACGATCACGCCACCGCCTTCGCCGCGGATATAGCCATCGGCCTGCGCATCGAAAGGACGGCACACGCCCGAAGGCGACATCGCCTGAAGCCGCGCGACACCGATTGTTTCTTCCGGCCCGAGGATCAGGTTCACGCCGCCCGCGATGGCCACATCGCAGTCGCCGGCCTGCAGACTCTGCGCCGCAAGATGGATGGCGACAAGTGACGACGAGCAGGTCGTATCGACAAAGATCGCCGGGCCGGTCAAGCCCAGCACGTGCGCTACGCGGCCCGGCGCCATCGCGCGCAGGTTGCCGAGCTTCGAATACGTGGTAATGCCCGCAGGGTCGCCTGACCAGACGGTGCGACGGCCATAGTCGGCCTCGCCGGTCGTCATGAAAACGCCAACGCTCTTGCCGCGCAACTGGCCCGGAGCAAGACCCGCGTTTTCGAGCGCCGTCCACGCGAGTTCGAGCATCCAGCGCTGCTGGGGATCCATTTCAACGGCTTCCGCGGCCGAGGTGCGGAAGAACTTGTGGTCGAAGAAAAACGGATCGTCGACATAACCGGCGACGCGCGAATAGGTCGTGCCAGGCGCGTACGGATCTGCCGAATAGAATGCGTCGATATCGAAGCGCTCGCGCGGCGTCTCGCGAATCGCACTACGTCCGGAATTGAGAAACGCCCAATAACTCGAGGCGCACGACGCGCCGCCCGGAAAGCGGCACGACATGCCAATGATGGCAACCCGACCGGAGGGCGCGCTGGACTGGCTCATGGAGGTCTCGCTGCTGGAAGAGGTCTGCATGTCTAGTGGTGACCCGCCGCGTCGAGATCGTCACTGCTGCTCGCCTGCACCAGCACGGCCATATTGCCCGGCAGATGCTGATTGCTGCGGATCTTCGCGTGGGCCTCCGGCAGACGGTCCCACGCAAACACCTCGGAAAGACACGGATCGATCTTGCCGCTCATCACGAGCCGGTTCGCCTGCGCGGCTTCCTTGAGGCTCGCGAAGTGGCTGCCCTGGATGCGCTTCTGGCGCATCCATACGTAACGCGCATCGCAAGTCAGGTCATAACCGCTGGTAGCCGCGCAGAATACGACCATGCCGCCGCGCTTCACCACATAGCAGGACGGTGCAAAAGT
This sequence comes from Paraburkholderia sp., assembly GCF_035948235.1. Lineage (GTDB taxonomy): Bacteria > Pseudomonadota > Gammaproteobacteria > Burkholderiales > Burkholderiaceae > Paraburkholderia. The sequence continues at coordinate 2,155 of NZ_DASZJJ010000262.1, forward strand.
GTTGCGCCCGGGATGCTCGAACACCATGTCGACGTCGCGCTTTTCGCCCAGTGCATCCCAGATCGCCTTGCCAAACTTTTTCACGCCGTCGATATAGGACGCGTAGGCCGCCGTTTCATCGACGGGCGGCGGCGCGCCCCAGCAGGAAAACTGCGAACGGTTGATCACGCCGACCGCGCCCAGGCTCCTGACAAACCCGGCTTTCGAATCATCGGAAACCACGGCAACAGGGCGAGCACCCGCCAGCGCCGCAAGCTGGATCGCCATCGTGCCAAGACCGCCCGCCGCCCCCCATATGAGCACCGACTGGCCCGGTGACAGCGCGTGCGGCTTGTGACCGAACAGCATGCGATATGCCGTGGCAAGCGTGAGCGTATAGCAGGCGCTCGCGGCCCACGTAAGATGCTTCGGGCGCGGCATCAATTGCGTGGCCTGTACGCGCGCGAATTGCGCGAACGAGCCGTGGGTCGTCTCGTAACCCCAGATGCGTTGTGAAGGCGAAAGCATGGGGTCGCCACCGTTGCACTCCTCGTCCTCGCCATCCACCTGCGAGCAATGCGCAACCACTTCGTCGCCCACCTTCCACTTGCGCACATTGGCGCCCACCGCCCAGACGATGCCCGCAGCGTCCGAACCCGTGATGTGATAGGGATCGTCATGCAGATCCAGCACCGAGAACGGCTGGCCCAGCGCAGCCCATACGCCGTTGTAGTTGACGCCCGCCGCCATCACGAGAATCAGCACTTCGTTTGCGCCAATCGACGGCACCGGGACGACTTCCCTGGTGAACGCGCCCTGCGGTTCACCGTGATTCTCACGACGGATCGTCCACGCATGCATGGTTCTGGGCACGACGCCCAGCGGCACCGCACGGCCGATAGCGAACAACTCGGGTTGATCGGCACTGGTTTCGACGACAGCATCCAACACTTCGGCATCCATATCGATATCCATGAAAGAATTGCTTCTAAAGGCATAGCGTTCGCGCTACAACCCTTGTGACTACGCGAAGATCACGCGGCGATCATGCCGCCGTCCACCGACAGCGCAGTGCCGGTCATGAATGAAGACGCGCCGCTTGCAAGGAACAGAACGCCTTGCGCAATTTCTTCTTCCGTGCCCAGACGCCCCACGGGGTGAAAGCTCTTGATCTGGTCGGTCATCTGGGTTTCGCCCAAAAACTTTTCGACCATAGCGGTGGCGACAAAAGCCGGGCAGATCGCGTTGACGCGAATATTCTGCTTCGCATATTCAAGCGCAGCCGCTTTCGTCAGCCCGATAATGCCGGCCTTCGAGGCGTGATAGGCGCATCCTCCGAACGCCGATGCCACGAGGCCATAAGTTGACGACATATTGACAATCGCGCCGCCGCCCGCTTTCAACAGCTCGGGAATTTCATATTTCATCGACAGAAACATGCCCTTCAGGTTGATGTCCACGACGAAATCCCAATTCGCTTCGTCGGTCTGCGCTACCGGTTTGCCGAATTGCTCGACGCCAGCATTATTGAAAGCAATGTCCAGCTTGCCGAAAGCGCGCACGGTCTGCTCGACCGCATTCGCGCAGTCCTCGGCCTTCGAAACATCGGTTTTGACAAACACGGCTTCGCCGCCCGCCTGACGGATTTCCTGCACGACAGCGAGCCCTTCTTCGCTGCGACGCGACGCAATCGCAACCTTCGCGCCTTCTTGCGCAAACAGCAATGCCGTCGTCCGACCGATACCCGAACTTCCTCCCGTTACTAGGGCGACCTTCTCTTGAAGCTTCAGCACAGCATTCTCCCGGTTACGTTGTACGACAGATCAATTAGGCATCCTTCGATCTATTCAGCATCGACAGCGATGATGGATATTGCGTATCGGGGAGGATTCTAGGCGGCAAAAATCACGCTTCGATGGAAGTTCACAAAAGTTCAGAATTGAAGATCAGCCCCACGAATATGATGCAGAGCGTCCTTCATTTCCACTTTCATTCGAACTGGATTTATATGCATGCGCAACGAATATCCCGGCATGAAACCGGAATGTCCACTATCCGCAAGATAGGCGACGAGGGCTTCAACAGCCTTAGCGCTGCACTTGATAGCCTTGATCCCGATTTCAAGAAACTGCTTATCGAAGGCGCCTACGCAGATATCATCGCGCGCCCCAATCTTTCACTCAAATATCGCGAGCTTATTACCGTCGCAGTACTAACGACAATGGGCAACGCCGAGCCCGCACTCAAATATCATGCGGGCGGCATGCTGAATACGGGCTGGACACCCGAAGCCCTGCTCGAAACCGTCACGCTTACGCTCGCCTATGCGGGCGCGCCAGTAGCGATAACGGGCGCGCGGGTCGTCACGACCTTGCTGGCGCAGCGCGGTCTCGTCGTTCATCGCGACCTGCATCGCTACGCCCACGACACATTGCCTGACAGGCCGCGAGTTCAGTCGGCTTTCAAATCTTCGGACGCACTGACGAAAAAGGATCGGCAACTCGCTACGCTCGCCATCGTCATGGCCCAAGGGAATCAGCATGCGCTCATCCGGCAACATCTGAAGGCATGCTTGCTGCTCGGATGGAAGCGCAACGAGCTAACTGAAGTGCTGATCCAGCTAACGGGCTACATCGGTTGGCCGATCGTGCTGCCACTGACGCGCGTAGCACTCGACGTATTCGCTGCCACCGCCAGCCAGGCTACTGGAGAAGATCCCGCTGCATCGACTGGCATTGCGGACATGTCCGCAGAGATAGCACACTGTCTGGATGAGTTCGAGATGACGGTAGCCCGATCCGAATCGCCCGAAGAGGCAAAGGCGCGGCAACTCACGGATATCGCCTGCCTGACCTGCCTTGCGCGCAACGCCGACGCGCAAACGCTCGCCGCACACGTGCGCGAAGCGCTTGCACTGGGCATTTCCAGGCGCGAAATCATCACCGCCATCACGCGCTGCCACGCTCATGCGGGCGTGCCCGCTGTGCAATCGGCGCTGCGCATCGCCAACACGGCGTTCGAGGCCAGCAGTCACTCAGAGCGCAACACAAGCGAAGACGCCGAACTGCTGTCGCGATGACCACATCACCCGGC
>NZ_DASZJJ010000263.1:0-9637 GCF_035948235.1 Paraburkholderia sp.
GTTGGGTTTTCTACCGGGTGATGCTTACTTCTGCGCATCCTTCTGCATGTCGCGCTTGATCTTCGCGAGCGGCGAATCCGGCGGATACGTCGGCGTGATGGGCTTGGGCGAACCCAGCATCACGCACATCAGCGCGTCTTCTTCGCCGATGTTCACTTCCGTGCGGTACACGCCCGGCGGCACCGAGATCAGGTCGCGTTCGCCGAGTACGGCTTCCCACGTCTCGCCGTCCTTCTCGCAGATCACCTTCATCTTGCCGCGCAGCACGAAGAAGATTTCTTCCACGTCGATATGGATGTGGCTCGGGCCAATGTTGCCGGCCGGAATCACCATCGTCGAGAACGTGAAGCCGCCCGAAGGCACCGTGTTGCTGTCCTTCGCCACACCCGTGCCGCCCGTGCCCACATAGCGCATCTGCGCGCGGCGGTACTTCGGGTCGTAATCGGCCTGGAACTTCAGGGCATCCCAGTCGTAGCGACGCGTTTCATAGCGCGCCACACGGCTGTTCATCCAGTCATCAAAGCTCGCGTCGGCGGGACGGTCCCACGACTTGCGATCGATATCGGCATCGGCCATCGCTTTCTCCTTTCTAGCTTTCGAACGTTCGATACGAACGGGTCAATTCATCACAAAGCCGCCGTTGACCGGCAGCAGTTGCCCGGTCACGAAACGCGCGGCGTCGGTCAACAGGAACAGCACGGGGCCCGTGACGTCTTCGGGCACCTGGGGGCGCTGCAGGGCGCGGCCTTCTAGATAGAACACATGACGCTCGGCGGGCACGTAAGCCGTGGCTTCCACTTCGGTCAGGCCCGGCGCAATGGCGTTGACGGTGATACCGTCCGCACCGAACTCGCGTGCGAGCGAATGCGTCATGGCGATCACGGCGCCCTTGCTGGCCACATAGGCGAGCAGTTTGGGCGCGCCCCATAGTGCGGTATCCGAAGCGATATTCACAATGGCGCCACGACCCGACTCACGCAGCCAGCGCTGCGCGGCCGTGCACATAAGCCAGGTGCCACGCACGTTCACTTCCATCACCGCGTCCCACGTAGAGACCGCGATTTCGCTGGCGAACTTGCCGCCCGAGTTGGTGATGGCCGCGTTGTTGATGAGCGCGTCCACGCCGCCCATGCGCTGCGCTGCTGCGTCCACGAAAGCGTTGATGCTCTCGGGCTGCGAGAGATCGAGCGACAGGAACGTTACGTCGTGTCCTTCCGCCACGAGCGAGCGCGCCAGCGCTTCGCCCGCATCGTGCAGCACGTCGCCGAACACCACGCGCGCACCGCTCTTCGCGAGCGTATTCACGAACGCCGCGCCCAGTCCGCGCGCGCCGCCCGTGACGATCACGCGACGGCCCGCGAGTGCGCCAGGCGCTGCGGTGTTGACGTCATGCATGGCTATGCTCGGCGTGTGCAGCTTCGGGCTGCTGGGCGCGGAATGCCTCGAGTTCCGTCATGTGCTGCTGGGCACGCTGGCGCAGCATGCGGCGCACGCGCGTCATGCCCACATCGTGCTGATAGAGGAATTCGTGATCGCGCGCGTTCGGCGCCATGCTTTCGAGGACGTAGCGGTCCTGTTCCAGCACCGCCCAATGCAGGCCTTCAAGGCGATTGCGATACAGGAAGCGCCATGCGTCGCGCTGCCAGCCCTGCACCTTGCGCGTGCGCCAGAAATAGACCTGACAGTTGTCCTCGTCCACAGGCACCGCGAAGCCGATGATGCCAAAGCTGCCGCCCGGGCCGAACTTCTTCTTGTACGGAATCTCCAGACGCATCCACAGACAGCCGGTTTCGCCCAGTTCGACCCAGTCGAAGTTCACGTCGCGCTGACCGGTCTTCTCGAAGATGAGGCCGCTGTCAGTTTTACGCACGCGCATGTCGGCCTGCTTGTCGCCTTCGGCCATCGAGTGCGACGTCGCGTGCAGATAGGCGCCGTGCATGGGGTCCATCACGTTGTCGATCGCGTACTGGTAATTGCACTTCCAGTGCGACATGCACAGGAAGCTGGCGTATTCCTCGCCCACCAGTTCTTCCGGCAGTTGCAGCGGCGCGGGTTCCTTGTGCGCTTCGTCGCCGAACCACAGGAAAATCGCGCCGGCCTTCTCTTGTGCGGGATACGACTTCACGCACTTCTGGCCTTCGAGCGGGCACGCGGACACAGCCGGCACGCTCTGCACGGTGCCGCTGCCGTCGACTTCAATGCCGTGATACCAGCAGGCAACGCGATTGCCCAGATTCCAGCCCAGCGACAGACGCGCGCCGCGGTGCGGGCAGCGGTCTTCGAGCGCGTGGATCTGGCCGTCCTTGTCGCGCCACAGCACGATCTGTTCGCCAAGACGCGTGATGCCGATGGGCGCGTCGCCCACCTGCCAGCTCGGCGCAACGGGATACCAATAGTTCTTGATGCCGCGATCCAGATACGCGCGGACCGGATCGGCGCCGCTCACTGCGGCGGCTTCGGATGTCGTGGAGGTCATGTGGGGTCTTCCGTGTTCGAGATGCGCCGGTTAGTCGGCGAGCAGCCGGAATTCGGCGGCGAGGCGCTCGGCGTTCCAGGGCGAGCCTTCCGGCGTGCGGAAACCGATGCGGTTCAGGCCCGCCACCACATCGTCGAGTTCGACGGCGCCCGCTTCGAACACCTGTTCGAGCGCATCGCCGAAGTCGTTCTCGTACTGCGTCGGCTCGGCCTTGCGGTTTTGCCAGATCATGTTTTCCTGCTGGCCCGGCTGCTCGATCACGCCCTTACCGGCGACGTTGTTCGGCTGCGGCGCAAGCCACGGCTTGAGCATCGGATTGAAATTCACGGGGATTTCTCGCATGTCATTCCACCTTGATCTGGATTTCTTCGCCGGCGAGGCGCACGGCGTATTGCTTGAGCGCGCGGCCACCGGGACCCTTGATGCACTGGCCGGTCTTGATGTCGAACACCGCTTCGTGCAGCGGGCACTCGACCGTGCCTTCATCGACGAAACCTTGCGTCAGCAGCGCATACGCGTGCGGGCACACGTTTTCGAGCGCATAGACCTCGTCGCCCACCTTGTAGATGCCGATCTCCGTGCCATCGAGCTTGAACTCGATCGGTGCGTCATCGGACAGATCGCCGGCATGCCCGGCGCAGCGCCATTCTTCAGCCATTTCTCACCTTTCCCGATCAACCGTGTTCCACATACGGAACATTAGTTTATGTATGGTCATTATAGGAGTCGCCGCGCATGGACAAAATAAAAATCCAACAGCCCTGGGGAAAATACCGAGCCGATCCTGAAAAGGGTTTGAACGGGGCTCGCAGGCGATCTCGCAACGGTTGCCGGAACGCTTACCCAGCAAGACGTTACGCGCGTAATTACAGCGATCTCGCGAAGGCGCACCTGGGGCAACTACCGTCCCAGAAAAGTATTTTGGCGTCCCACAGGAGTCACTATACTTTCCATAGGCAGCACATCTATCCATATATGGAACAAATAGATGCGATGCGAGTAGCAAGCACGGATTGCGAAGCGGGCCGTCGGTATCAGAAGCGCGCCGCGCCGTGTGAACAGGGCCAAAGGTAAGGGGTTAGCTGAGCCGGATTCGCGTCCGGTGTTTCGTCATACGATCAGGAGTCCAAAGTTGAAGCACTTCATTGCCGCGGGGTTGACGGGCATCTGCGCCGTCTCGTCTGCATGGGCGCAAAGCAGCGTCACGCTATACGGCAGCCTGGATGCAGGCGTGGCCTACGTCAGCAACGTGGGTGGCCATTCGAAGTGGATGGAAGAACAGGGCAATATGCAGCCCGACCGCTGGGGTCTGCGCGGCCGTGAGGATCTGGGCGGCGGCCTGAAGGCGATTTTCCAGCTGGAAAACGGCTTCTATACGAATACCGGCGCGATGGCGAAGGCGAACACCCTGTTCAATCGCCAAGCGTTCGTGGGCTTGAGTTCGGACCAGTTCGGCACACTCACGCTCGGCCATCAGACGCCGTTCTCGTTCGACGTGCTCGACCCGTTCAGCACGGCTTATCTGGCGGCGAGCTGGTACGCGTTCCACCCGGGCAATATCGACGAACTCGCCGATACAGGCGTGGTGCCTTACGACAACTCGGTGAAGTATCGTTCTCCTGAGTTTTATGGCTTCACGGCGGGTGCGATGCTGGGCCTTGGCAATACGTCGAACTTCTCGACCGGCCGCACGATGTCGTTTTCGCTCAGTTATGCGAACGGTCCGTTCAAGGCCGGCGCGACGTGGTCCAACGAGCACGACCGCACGGTGTCGATGTCGACCACCGGCCTCACGACCTTCCAGGGTCAGTCCGCCGCGAGCTATATCGCCAGCAAGGTGGAAAACATGGGTATCGGGGCGTCGTATTCGTTCGGCAAGGTGCTGGTGCACGGTCTGTATACGCGCACGAAACTGCAATCGAACGGCTACTCGGACACCTTCCAGAGCTACGACGCGGGCGCGAACTACCAGCTGACGACGGCCAACAGCATCGTGGGCGGCGCATCCACTTCGACGCTATCGGGCCGCCGCTGGACCCAGGTGATGATTGGCGATGTCTATGCGCTGTCGAAGAGCACGCAGGTCTATGTGAACGCGCTCTACGAGCACGCCAATTCGGACGCGCAGGCGGCGTTCTTCACGGCAGGCGTGTCGAGCGGGCGCAACCAGACCATCGTGTTGACCGGCATCCACCACTCGTTCTGACGCGCGAGGTCTGGCGCCTGCTGGCGCCGGACCTCAGGCCTCAGGCGCCGTGCAGGCTGCGGCGTTGTGCGGCGTGCGCGGCCTGGGCCGCGGTCGGGTCGCCCGGCAGCGGCCGGTAGTTCAGGCAGGCGGACAGATCCATCGCGGCCGCGCAGACGGCGGCGACGAGCGGCGCGCGTTCGACGTCGCCAATATCCGAGCGCGGCACGGTCGCGGTCAGCGCGGCGACGATACGGCTAGACTGGTCGCGCACCGGCGCGCTCACCACGGAAATGCCGGTTTCGAACGACGCCTCGCTGAGCGCATAGCCCTGCTGGGCGAACTCGCGCACGCGCGTGTAGAGGTCGGCGACGGTAGCGGGCGTGCGCTCGGTGTAGCGCTCCAGTTGCTTCTCGGGATAGAGCGCGCGCAGCTCGACCAGCGAGAGATCGCCCATCAGCACCTGGCCATGAACCGTAGCGTGCGCGGGCAGACGCGTGCCCACATGCACCTTCACGGAGCTGAACATCGGCTCGCGCGTCTGCGCCTTGGCGACGAAAACCACGTCGCGCTGGTCGCGGATCAGCAGATGCGTGCTCAGGCCGGTCGCGTCGCGCAGGCGCTCCAGCACCGGCGTGCCGAAGTCGGTCAACTCCAGCGAACTCAGATATTCGAAGCCCAGACGCAGCACCGCCACGCTCAATCGGTACTGGCGGTCGCCATTGGCGCGCTCGATGAAACCCAGCGCTTCGAGCGTTTGCAACAGACGGAACGTGGTGGTGCGCGGAATGCCAATGCGCCGCGACAGCTCAGGCGCGGCCAGCACGGGCTCGCGCGCCGAGAATTCCGCAAGGATGCGCAGGCCACGCTCCAGCCCCGGCACGAGGTAGGTGGACGCGCCGCCGCCCTCTTCTTCGGTGTCGATTTCCGCCTGGGCGGGCTGTGTCTCCTCGGCAGGCAGCGCGTCGCGCTTGCCCGGCGTCGCGCTGCGGCGCGCGCCTGTCGTATTTTTGGTGGCCATTGGCGGCTTGAACCTGCTTGAATCTGTTGGACCGTTCGGTGATGGGGCAATGATAACGCGAAGCGCTGCGCCCACCTATGAAACAGAATTACGTTCCCTGTACGGCTTGCTGCGTGCGTGCGCCATCGCCTCCGAGCTTGCCGACAAAGCCCCGGATCGCCGCGGCCAGTGCGTCCGGCGCTTCCAGGGGCGAGAGATGGCCAACGCCCGCCAGCACTTCAAGCTGTGCCCCGGCAATGCGCGGCAGCACCTGCTCCCTCAGCGTTTCCACACGATCCACCTGATCGAGTTCGCCCGCGATCACCAGCACGGGCACATCGATCGCCGCCACCGCAGCCGAGATATCCTCGCGCATCGCGGCATTGGGCCACGCGGCCTTCGCCTGCGGCGCGCCGCGCAGACTGTCCTCGATCACCTGTTCGCGGCGCGGCGGCGCAAGCGGGCTGCCGCTCAGGACATGATCGAGCACAGCGCCGATCGATTCGCGCGTGTCGTAGGCGTGCAGCATGGCCTCGCGCGCCTCATCGGGCAGCAGCATCGGCGTAGGCGGCGACGGCGCCACCAGCACCAGCCCTGCCAGCCCGCGCGGGCGGCGCGAAGCCAGCAATTGCGCGACCTTGCCGCCCATCGAGTGGCCCACCAGCACATAGCGCGCAAGAGCCAATGCGTCGATCGCACCCTGCGCATCGTCGGCGAGATCGGCGATCGTGTAGCCCTGTTGCGGCGCGTCGGACTCGCCCCAGCCGCGCTGGTCGAGCGCGATCGTGCGGTACGAACCGGCCAGCGCGCCGGTAACGAACTGCCATGTGCGCGCCGATCCACCCCAATAGTGCAGGAACACCAGCGTCTGCTCGCCGTGGCCCGTGTCGATCGCATGAAGGTGAATGCCGTTCGTTTCGATGTTCATCGTGACGCTCCTCGTGTCGTTGAAACCGTGAGCACATCGTAGATCGGCGATCCTCGCTTGATAATTGGCGATTTACGACGAACAGTCGATAATCAGGCGATCGAATCGATGGGAAACGTTCATGGACCGCTTTACCTGCATCGGCGTATTCGTCGCGGCGATCGAGGACGGCAGTCTCGCGGCCGCCGCGCGGCGGTTCGGGCTTTCACCCGCAATGGCGGGCAAGTACGTGAGCGCGCTCGAAGCGGCACTGAACGCGCGACTGCTTCAGCGCACCACGCGCCGCCTGAGCCTCACCGACGCGGGGCACGCCTACTACGCGCGCTGCAAACACATTCTGGAAGCGTTCGACGAAGCCAACCGCGAGGCCAGCGCCACGCAGAACGTCGCGCGCGGCGTGTTGCGCGTCGCCGCGCCCGTCACCTTCGGCGCGCTGCATCTGGGCGACGCCGTCGCGCGCTATATGGCGGCGCATCCGCACGTCAACGTGGAAACCGTGCTGAGCGACCGATACGCGGATCTGCTCGATATCGAGGCCGATGTGGCGATCCGCATTGGCCGCCTGGCCGATTCGGGTCTGGTGGCGCGGCGTATCGCGCCCTGCCGCATGGTGCTGTGCGCCGCGCCCGCCTGGCTCGCAGAACATGGCACACCGCGCACGCCGCAGGCGCTGTGCGACGCACCGCGCCTTGCGTTTGACGATGCCGTTTCCGCTGGCGACTGGACCGTGTTCGACGCGCAGGACCGCGCGTATGTGATTGACGGCCCTTGCCGCCTGCGCGCCAACAACATGCAGATGCTGCTGGGCGCGGCGCGCGCGGGCGCGGGTATCGCGTATGGCCCAACCTTCGTATTCGGCGACGATCTCGCCCGCGGCCAACTGGTTGCGTTGCTGCCCGCCTACCGCACGCGGGAACTGACGATTCAGGCCGTGTATCCGAGTGCACGACATGTGCCGCTCAAGGTACGTGCCTTCATCGACCATCTTGTGAATGCGTTCGGCGACGCGCCGCCGTGGGACCGCGCGCCGCCTGCGTCACCTGCGCCACCTGTCAAGCGGGACAGGAAACCCCGCGCGCCAAAGCGATAGTCTTTCGGATACCGAATTACTCGCCCGCGAAGCGATCGCCAAACATCGGGTAGCCGCCCGCCGATTCTGCACGCGTGGCTTCCTCCTGCAGCACGTCCCAATGTTCGACGAGCTTGCCGTCCTCGATGCGCAGGATATCGATCGCGATCAACGCCGCAGCGCCCGCCGAACTGGTGTAGCGGCTATGCAACCAGACGAAATCGTCTTTGGCGATGATCCGCTCGTATTCGAAGCGCACGTCGCCCATCGCGCGCACCAGACCGAACAGTCCTTCGCGGCCCGCCGGCACGTGGCGACTATGCTGAACGTAGTCTTCGGACCAGAACTGCGCGGCCTTTGCGTAGTCCTTGTGGTTGAACAGCGTGTCCAGCGCCTCCAGCACGAGGGCGGTGTTGCGCGCTTCGATCGATGCCGTTGCTTCGGTCATGGCTTTGACTCCTTCACTGCACGACGCCCGATCGTTATTCGACCGGAATCGGGTTATCGACGATGTACTGATTGAACTGCTCGACAAACGCGTGTTCGTTCGGCCCGGCGTTGTCGCGCATCGGCCTGGCGCCGTCCACCACGACCTCGGTGGTGGCCGTTTCCAGCCGCTCCAGCGTCTGGGCGATAAAGGCGTCGAGCGGCATCGCGCGCGGGTCGCCGCTCTTGCGCACGAGATCGGTGTCCACCCAGGGCGGCGCAATTTCGAGCACGCGCACACTGGTGTTGCGCAACACGAAGCGCTGCGAGAGCGAATACGAGTGGATCGCCGCCTTGGTCGCCGAATACAGCGCCGTGGCCGCCAGCGGAACATAGGCCAGCACGGAACTGTTATTGATGATCCAGGATTCGGGCTGGCGCTTCAGATGCTCGACGAAAGCCGCACTCACCCGCACCGGCCCGAGCAGATTGGTTTCCACCAGGCGAACGGCCGCTGCGTCGTCGAGCGCCCCGCCCGCGTCGTCGAAGGGCATGATTCCCGCGTTGTTGATGACCACGTTCAGTGACGGATACCGCTCGATCAATTGCTGTGCCACCGCCCGAATCTGCTCCGCGTTGCCGATATCGAGTTCGACTGTGTCGATTTCCGGGTTCTGCTGCGTGATCTCGTCGAGCAGCGCTTTGCGGCGTCCCGCTACGATCACCTTGTTGCCGCGTGCGCTGAGCGCCTGCGCAAGTGCGCGGCCGATACCCGATGTGCCGCCCGTGATAAATACCGTGTGTCCAGTGAGTTTCATGATTCGATATCCTTATCAAATGAAATGACTTGCTACACAAAAGTCCAGCTTGCTTCTCAAGCAGCCGTATAACGGCTTGCGGGCGTTCTGCTCGACAGATGCGGGACCATCGTGCGGCGGGCAGCCTCATAGGCGTCCCACTCCTCGCCCGCATGCAGCGGCGGGATCGTCACCAGTTCACCGCGCTCGAAGCCCTTGAGCGCTGCGTCCACCAGGTCCCGCGCCGACATGACGATCTCCTGCGGCAGATGCTCGACGGGCAGGCCGCCGGTCTGCCAGAAGTCCGTGGCCGTGGCGCCGGGCAGCACTGCCTGCACCTGCACGCCCTTATCCGCCAGTTCGTGATGCAGCGACTGGCTGAACGCCAGCACGAACGCCTTGCTGCCGCCATAAACACCGTTGAGCGTCTCCGGCGAAATCGCCACGATCGACGCAATATTGATGATCGCGCCGTTGCCGCGCGCGACGAAGCCCGGCACGGCTGCGTAAGTCAGACGCGTGAGCGCGCCGACGTTGAGATCGATCAGGCGCGACATCGCGTCCACGTCGCTTTCGAGCAGCGGCGTATGTGTGCCCACGCCCGCGTTGTTGACCAGCAGCGTGATGCTCGCGTCTTCCTTGAGCTTCGCTTCCACGCCAGCCAGATCCGCGCGGTTGTTGAGATCGGCGTCGATGATCTCGACGCTGCGGTGCGTGTCGTTGGTGATGCGCTCGGCCAGCGCGATCAGGCGCTCG
>NZ_DASZJJ010000264.1:0-17499 GCF_035948235.1 Paraburkholderia sp.
TCGTGGTGACGGGATTCGGCGACTCGCGGCGCACGTTCGCCGACGATTGAAGCGGCTTGGGCGCGGCCGCGTCGTGCTCGCCGAAGCACATCGTCACCGTCGTGCCTTCGCCCCATGTGGAGTCGATCTTCAGGCTGCCGCGCAAGGAGCGCATGACGCGGTTGCAGAAAATCATCCCCATGCCGTGACCGCCGTCCTGCGCATGCGTGGTCACGGGGTCGCGCAGCAGACGCGCCTGGATCTCGGGCGGGATGCCCGTGCCGTTGTCGTGCACGCGGATCTCGGGTACTGCGCCGCCGACGATCTCAATGCGCAACGCCGGTGCTTCGGTCTTTGAGAGCGCGCGTAACGCGTTGGCCAGCAACGAGGACAACACCAGCACCACGCAGTTGGGCATCGTGTGGACAACGAAGTCCGACCGCGTCTCCACGCTGATCCAGTCGCGCTGCGATCCCGCAAACGGCCAGCTATCGAGCACTGCGGCGACGAGTTTGGCTGCGGTCGTATCGCGCCCGGCTTCCGGCGCGAGCGCCGAGCTGCTCGCGCTCTTGTTGAGCGTGTCCCAGAACGACGAGATCAGCGCCATGCAGTATTGCGCGTTATTCAGCATCAAGGTCGCCGCCTGGGCGATATTCTGCTGGACGTCAGCCTGAGCTGCGGGCGCGCCCAGATCGGCGACATTGTTCTGCACGTTGCCCGCAGACAGCGCAATGGTCGCGAGCGGCGTATTCAACTCGTGGGCGAGAAACGCCAGCGTCTCGTTCATCGCCAGCAGGCGCTGCTGATGAGCTTCGCGCTCGCCATGACGGGACAACGCCTCGCGCACCACGCCGCGAATCGCGCTCACGCGCAGCGGCTTTTCCAGCACGCGGAACACGTTTCCCGAATTCACCGTTTGCAGCAGCATGTCCTTGTCCGCATAGGCCGTCACGAGGATGCCGACAATGTGCGGATAACGCCGCGCGGCTTCGCCAAGCAGGCTCGCGCCGTCGTCGGTGGGCATGCGGAAGTCGGTGACCAGCACGGCAATCTGGGCGTGATAGCGCGCGAGGATCGACATCGCTTCGTCGGCGTTGCGTGCGAGAAGAACGGGCCACGTCCCGTCGATTGCCCGTTCGAAATGGACGCGCGACAACTCGTCGTCGTCGACGAAAAGTATGGAAGGCGGCGCAGCGGAAGGCTGGGTCATCGTGGTCCCGGTCGATGAGCGTGTGTCAGAGGCGCCTTGCCGCACCGGACTCGCCCAACCGCTTTTCAAGGGGTTTTATGCGTGACGAATCGGATGAGCGGCGAGGCCAGATATTGACTTGAATGATAGCCTGGCGCGCGCCTGGTGCCGCGACCTGACGCCATGTCACCCCGTTCAGGGGGCGGCATGGCTGCCCACGGATCCTGCGCGATTCATCCGTGATTAACGGCGCCCCAGATCGTCGCGCGGGGGCACGACGGGGTCGACGCCTTCCCAGTACGGCTCGCTGCCGTAGTACGCGTGGACGGTGCTGCCCCACTTGGCGTCAGCCATCGACGGCCACTGATCCTTGTCGAATCCCGGCGCGCTGCGCACGCGTTCCGCCGACACATTGAGCAGGAAGCACTTGCGGCTGGTGTCGAGCGTCAGGGCATTCCAGGGAATCGCCAGCAGCTTGTCGCCGATGCCGAGAAAACCGCCGCTCGACATCACGGCGTAGGCGATGCGGCCGCTTTGCACGTCCAGCATGATGTCCTTGATCTTGCCGATTTCTTCGCCATCCGAACTAAGGATCTTGTCGCTGTCGAGCGTGCTGGCGGCCATGACATCGGGGCCGGGGCCCGCCGCCGTGGATGCGCCTTTGCCGACGATGCGCGCGCCATTGCCGGTGGGCATGGGATTGGGAGTAAAGGTAGGCATGTCCATCTCCTTGCGTGAGGCACTCCGTTGAGTCCGGCCGGACCGCCGTGGCCCGGCCGCTGTGCCTGCTCTAGCGCAATGTGCGTGCCGCAAGGACTGGAGATGGAGGATTACGGAGAACGCTCAGCCGACCGGCGTTTCGCCTTCGCCCGACTGCTTGCCCGGACGGTCGGCGGGCGACTGCTTGCGGTTTTCGTCGTGACGCTCGGGCATCTTGCTGCGCTCGTCGTCGTTGTGTTGCGCGGGCTTGGGATGACGCAGCGCTTCTTCGTGCGCTTGGGTTTCGCTGCTTTTTTCTTCCTGCGCTTCGTGCTGTTCGCCTTGCGGCTTTTCCTGCGCTTTTTCCTGGGTTTGCTGCTCTGCGTTGGTGTTCATGGCGTTGCTCCCTCTGAAATCCGCCGGACCTACCCGGCCGATGCCATGGACCTCCGCAAAGACTGAGCCCGCCCTATGAAGCCGCTTTGGCTTTTGCGCTGGGCGCTGCGTTGGTGCCGACCGTGATGCCTGCGGCTGGGACCACATTCGTACTCGCGCTTGTGCCCGGATTTGTGCCTGCGCCTGTAGCCGGATTACTCGCCCCGCCCGCGCTCAGACGCCCGGCGTTCTGGAAGAACGCGCGCTCCGCGGCCTTGTTCATCACGAGGATGCTGATGCGCCGGTTCAGCGCGCTATCGGCGTCGCCTTTGTCGAGCGGCAGCACGTCGGCCAGCCCGCGTACCTGCAACAACCGGTCCTCGCGCAGATGGCCCGCCACCAGCGCGCGGCGCGCGGCGTTGGCGCGCTCGCTCGACAGCTCCCAGTTCGAGTAGCCCGCAAGACCGCCCGAATAGGGCACCGAATCCGTATGCCCGGCGATCGACACGCCGCTGTCCACATCGTTTAGCGCGCTGCCGATCTCGACGAGAATCGCGTAAGCGTAGTCCTCCAGCTTCGCGCTGCCGGTGGCGAACATCGGGCGCTTGAGCGAATCGACGACCTCGATGCGCAGGCCCTCGTCCGTGATGGTCACGCGGATCTGGTCCTTGAATGCGCTGAGCGCGGGCTTCTGCTCGATCAGCGCCGAAAGCCGCGCCTTCAGCTCGGCAAGGCGCGTCTTGTCGGCGTTCTCGCCCTGCGCGAGCGACACTGCGCGCGTGGCGGCCGGTTGCGCGTTCGCGCCGCCCACAGCGGGCAGCTTGTTCGACAGATCGTGGCCGCCGCCGTTGATGATGCTGGGACTCGGATTCGCCGAATTAGGCTTGCCGCCCAGCATGCTTGAAAGCGGCGTGTTGAAGTACTTCTCGATGCCGTCGCGGTCGTATTGCGACGTCGATCCCAGCAGCCACATGAGGAGGAAGAACGCCATCATCGCCGTCACGAAGTCGGCATAGGCGATCTTCCACGCGCCGCCGTGATGGCCTTCATGGCCCCCTTTTTTCACACGGCGCACGATGACCGGGGGCTTGCTGCTCTGGCTGTCCTGCGCGCCGCGCGGTCGTTCTGCCATGTTGTTCTCCTTAATGTTCTCCTGAATTTCGCGTTTCTTTTAAGCGGCCTTCGGGGTCTTGGTCGCGCGCACCGTTTCGTCCAGTTCCTTAAAGCTCGGGCGATCGGCCGTAAACAGCACCTTGCGGCCGAATTCCACCGCCACGGGCGGCGCATAGCCCGCCAGCGAGGCAAGCAGCACGGCCTTCACGCACTGGAACGGTTTAGAGGCGGCGCGGCCCTTGGCGTTGAGCAGATCGGCGAGCGGGCCGACAAAGCCATAGGCCAGCAGAATCCCGAGGAAGGTGCCCACCAGCGCCCCGGCAATCATCTCGCCGAGCACGGCGGGCGGCTGGCCGACCGACCCCATGGTGTGCACGACGCCCATCACGGCGGCCACGATGCCGAAAGCGGGCAGGCCATCGGCCATCTTCTGGATCGCGTTGGGCGCGACCGAGACTTCGGAATGATGCGTCTCCAGTTCCTCGTCCATCAGGTCCTGCATCTCGATGGGATTCACATTGCCGCTCGACATCATGCGCAGATAGTCGACGATGAAATCGAGCAGATGATGGTCGGCCAGCACGCGTTCGTACTTCTGGAACAGCGGGCTGCTCTCTGGCGCTTCGATATCGGCTTCGAGCGCCATCATGCCTTCCTTGCGTGCCTTCTGAAGCAGCTCATAAAGCAGTGCGATGAGTTCGAGATACTGCACCTTGGTATAGCCGCCGCCCTTGAAGCAGGTGGGCAGCGCCTTGAGCGTCTTGCCGAGCGTCGAGCGCGGATTGCTCACCACGAACGCGCCCAGTGCCGCGCCAAAAATACATAGCAGTTCGAACGGTTGCACGAGTGCGGGCAGATGGCCGCCCACGCCCACGAAACTCCCGATCACCGATCCGAGGACCACGATCCAGCCGATTGCGACGAACATGATTTTTCCCTGGTCTATTGAAGCAAACCGATACGCCGCGACCTAGGCGCGGCGAGTGCGATGGCGCGCCAGCAGGCGGCGCGTCGCGAAGTTGGTGGCCGCGCCCGCATGGCGCGCGCACAACACCCCGGCACGGCGCGCGCGCGGGGCTGCGCTGGCTGCGCGCGGGTGGCTGCCGGCGACTCGCGCGGCGCTGGCGAAAGCCGTGCGTAGAGTAATTTTTACTGCGTGTTCGGGTGATTTCATGATGCTTCTGTTAAGGAACCGTGGCCTGCTTTACGGCGGCGCGTCATATTGCTTAAGGCATTCGCAGGTTTTTTTTGCGGGGTTCGATCAGGCAGTTTTTGCATGTTAATTCGGTATGCGAAGTAATGATCGGTTGTGGAAGCAACGAGAAATGGCTTGTTATCAAGGCCCGGATAGGCGTTTCAAATTCGCGCCGCCTAATCCACAGCGACCAGCAAACGCACGTTCGTGCGCTAATTAAAACGTTTGCGTGTGCCCCGAGGGTTTTCCGTTAAGTGCGAAGCCTGGGGTCAAATTTTCCGGAAAGCTGCCGTAAACAAGAGCAAGGCGATCAGCACGACTTACAGCGCCTGATAACGAACTAAAGAGCGCACCGCACCGTGCGCCGAATACACCGACGCTGGACCATCGCATGATTACCGCACCGCTCCCTCTCGACGAGGACTTGCGCCTGCAGGCGCTCAAACGTCTGGACATTCTCGACTCCGAACCGGAGGAGGCGTTCGACCGCGTCGCCCGGCTCGCCGCACGGGCGTTCGGCGTGCCGATCGTACTGGTGTCGCTGGTCGACGAGGATCGGCAGTGGTTCAAGTCGCATCACGGACTCGCGGCCTGCGAGACTCCGCGCAGCATGTCGTTCTGCGCGCACGCCGTGCTCAGCAAACGCATGCTGGTGGTGGAGGACGCGCGCGACGACGAGCGCTTTCTCGACAACCCGCTCGTGCTGGGCGCGCCCTTTATCCGCTTCTACGCGGGCGCGCCGCTGCGTCTCGCGGACGGCCAGGTGATCGGCACGCTTTGTCTGATCGACACGCAGGCACGCGGTTTCGAATCGGGCGACGCCCAGACGCTCGCCGAATACGCACAACTGATCGAGCGTGAACTCGAGGTGCGCCGCCAGTTGATCCGCTCGCGCACGGCGCACGAACGCGACCGCCGCTCGCTGGCGATCAGCGAGGCGCGCTTCACGACCGTATTCAAGGAGACGCCGATCGGCAACGCGCTGGTGGCGCTCGACGGGCGTTTTCTCGAAGTCAACCCGACCTTCACCGAAATCACCGGCTACGACGAGGCGACGCTGCGCAAGCTGACCTTCGCCGAAGTCACGCACCCGGCCGATGTGGCCTCCGATTTCGCACTCGCGGCGGAACTGGTGGCCGGCAAGCAGGCCACCTACGCGACCGAAAAGCGCTACATGCGCCCCGACGGCACGGCGATCTGGGTCAATCTAGCTGTGACGCTGCTGCGCGACGCCACCGGCGTGCCGCTGCATTTCATCGCCGCCGTGCAGGACATCGACAGCCGCAAGAAAAGCGAAGAGGCGCTGCGCAACTATCACGTCGAACTGGAGGAGCGGGTGCGCGAGCGCACTGCCGAACTGCGCCGCAGCCGCGACGCCCTGCAGACCATCACGGACAATCTGCCCGTGCTGATCGCCGCGGTGGATCGCGATCTGCGTTACCAGTTCAACAACGAGACCTTCAAGCGCGTGCTCGCGAAGCCCTCGGCTGCGCTGCGCGGCGTGAGCATCCGAGACACCCTGCGCCCCGAACTGTTCGACGAGTTGCAGCCGTTTTTCATGCGCGCACTGGCAGGCGAGCGCGTGACCTGCGACGAAGTGCGCTATCGGGCGGATGAAGATCGCGTCTGGTGTACCACCTATATTCCCGCCGAGCGCGAAGGCAAGGTGACGGGCTTCTACGTGGTGTCGCACGACGTCACCGAACAGCGCCGCACCGAGCGCGAACTGCGCGAAAACGCGTTGATCGACCCGCTCACGGGATTGGCGAACCGGCGCGCGCTAGAAGAAGAACTGCGCACGACGCTGACCGAGGCGAGCGCTTTCGCGCTGTCCTTTATCGATCTCGACGGCTTCAAGGGCATCAACGACCGTTACGGCCACGATACCGGCGACGCGCTGCTACGCGAGGTGGCGCATCGGCTGGGCGCCACCGTGCGTGCGGGCGATTTCGTGAGCCGGCTGGGCGGCGACGAATTCGTGGTGGTGAGCCGCGGCGTGAGCGAGCCTGCCAGCGCCGAGCGCATCGCCCAGGCGCTGTGCCAGTCGCTCGCGCGGCCGCTGGCGGCGGGCGGCCAGGTGATCGAATGCAGCGCGAGCGTGGGCGTGGCGCTGCACGGCGCTCGGGAAACCGATCACGATGGCGATCAGGACGGCTGCGTGCAGCCCGACGAGCCGCTCAGTCTTGCCGATGCGGCCATGTACGAGGCCAAGCGGGCGGGCCGCAATACCTGGCGGCTGGCGCGGCAGTCGGCGCTGGCCGCGCAATAAGGACACGCGAAGGCATCGGAATGCGCCCGGACGCAAGGCCCGGGAACAGAATCTGCTGATACCGGCCGCAATGGTCTGGTAGCCGCTTTGCAGCGGCGGCCCGCGCGACAGATTGGCCGATTTACCCATCGCGCCCGTGCGGATTTCAGGCGCCGGCGTGCGCAAATCCGGCTGTAACGCGATAATGCCCTGATTCCGCGAGCGCATGCTCGACGACTACCGGGACCAGAGACACGCGTTGCGCGTTTTCCCGCGCGCACGCGGCCCGTTTTTACGTACGTTTGCACGTTTGCTTACCCGGACCCGACCCGTGACCGCACTTCGATCCGCAGCCGAATCCTCGTTCGTCGACGTCCTCGGCGCTCTGCGCCTTGCCACCGCGTCGCGCCACGAAAGCGCCGAGCGCGCCATGCCGCTCGCCGTCCCTTCGCCCACGCTGGGCGACTACCAGCAACATCTGCGGGTGCTGCACGCCTGGCTCGCACCGCTCGAAGCCTGGTTGCAGCGCTTCGCCGACGGCCCCCAGGACCCCGCCCTGCTGCCGCCGCGCGCGCGTCTTGCACTGATCGAGCGCGATCTCGCCCATCCGGCCCTGCGCGGTATGGCGGGCGCGCCCATGGACGGTGCGTCCGAAGCGCTCGCACCGCTCGAAGCGGGCGCGGCCTGGCGCTGGGGCGCCTGCTACGTCATCGAAGGCTCGCAACTGGGCGGCGCCGTGCTGCTGCGCCGCTATGCGGGCACCTTCGCGCCGCATCCGCTCGACTATCTGAGCGGCGACGGCAATGCTCCCGGCCCGCGCTGGCATGCCTTCGTCGCGGCCATGCGCCGCGCCGTGCATACGCCGCGCGACGTCGATCTCGCTTGCGCCGGTGCGCGCGCCGCGTTCGACCGTCTTATCGCGCTGTTGCCCGAAGCCGCGCCTGCCGGATCGAGCGCATCGCGTGCCGTGACGGCTTGAGCGCTTCGCTTTAGCGACATCATGTACGAGCCTTTGTCAGACCTGCCGGCTTCAGGAGCGGCTGCTTCGGGCGTTGCGGCGGCCGCCGCTGGGGTTGGCGAAATCTTCGAATCGTTGCCCGACGCGTGGCTGGTGCTCGACGCCGACATGCAGGTGGTGGCCGCGAATCGCGCCTATCTTGCGCTGGTGTCGAGCGAGCGCGAGGCGGTGCTCGGGCGCTCGGTCTACGAGATCAACCAGGCGGGGTCGGCGGCGCAACGCGAGGCGCGGCGCCAGTGGCTCGATTCGATGCTCGGCGACGGCGTGCCCGGCGAGAGCCGCCTTGGGCCGCCGATCCGCTACGACCTGGCCGACGGCGATGACGGCCCGCTCGTGCCGCGCTACTGGCAGGCGCGCGTCACGCTCATCGTCACTGCGCACGGCGAGCGCCTGTACGGCCTGTGCGTGCACGACATCACCCGGCGTATGGAGGAAGAAGCGCGCGAGCAGCGCGAGCGCGCCAAGCTGCGCTCGCAGGCGCGCCTGCGTCAGGTGCTGATGGAAGAGGCCAACGAACAGTTGCGTCTGCAACAGGAGCAGTTGCAGCACGCGCTGGCGTTTGCGAGCGTCGGCGCATGGGAGTTGCAGCCGCAGAGCGGCGTGTTCACCTGCAACGATCAGTTCAAGATGCTGCTGGGCCTGCCGGCTGCCGCGACCATCACGGAATCGCGCCTGTTCGGCGAGCTGATCGACGTCGAGTATCGCGAGCGCGTGCGCCACGCCTTCGACGCCGCGCGTTTTGCCGATGCGCCGGTGGAAGTGGACTTTCGCGTGACCTGGCCCAACCGCGAACGGCGCTGGGTGCTGCTGCGCGCGGCGCGTCCGCGCGGCAGCGATGCGCCAGGCGCAGAGCCGCACGGCAATGCTGGCGTTAAAGCCGGCGGCGCGACAGACGGCGCCGCGCCGCCGATCATCGGACTTGCGCTCGATATCTCCATGCGCAAGGAGTCGGAGCTGGAGCATCAGGCGGCCGCCGTGGCCGAGCGCGCCGCGCGCGAGCGCAGCGAGGAAGCCACGCGCGCGATGGATCACTTTGTCGCGGCAGTGAGCCACGAACTGCGCTCGCCGCTTGGCGCGATCCAGTCGTGGGCGACGCTGCTGCAGCGCTCTGGCGACCTCGCGCACATGGCGCGCGCGGGCACGGTGATCGAGCGCAACGCCCGCCAGCTCGCGCTGATGGTCGACGATCTGCTCGACAGCGGTGCGATCGCCACCGGCAAGCTCTCCATCGAGCTGGCGCCGGTGGATCTGGGCGCGCTGGCCGGCAATATCGCCGAGGATATGCGCATGCGCATCGAGGAAAAGGGCGTGCGCCTCGTGGCCGACGAACTGGACTCGTGCATTGTGATGGCCGACGAAAAGCGCTTGCGCCAGGTGATCTGGAATCTGATGACCAATGCGCTCAAGTTCAGTGAGGCGGGCGAGATCGTCGTGCGCGTGCGCGCGGCTGGCGCGACGGCGGGTTCGGCGGAACTGAGCGTGCGCGACTGCGGACGCGGTATCGCGCCGGACGTGCTGGAGCGCATCTTCGAGCGCTTCTATCAGGCAGACGGCCATGGCCGCGCACCGGGCCTGGGTCTGGGCTTGTGGCTCGCGCGCAGCATCGTGCGCCTGCACGGCGGCACCATCTGGGCCGAAAGCACGGGTGAAGGCCAGGGCGCGACGTTCCGCGTGAGTTTGCCGCGCTATCGCTAGCGCGTGCCGGCGTGGCTCGCTTGAGCGGGCGGTAGCGGGCGGTACAATCCGGCCTTTGTGCTCCACGCAGGTTGCCATGACCGATTCCCCGCAATCCACGCCGCTCGACGCGCTGATGCAGCAGGTGCTCGCGTTTCGCGAAGCGCGCGACTGGCAGCAGTTTCATACGCTGCGCAATCTGATTGTCTCGACCAGCATCGAGGCGGGCGAGTTGCTCGAAACGATCCAGTGGAAGGACGATGCGCAGATCGCCGCGATGCTCGCCGATCAGCAGGGCCGCGCGCATCTCGAACAGGAATGCGCCGATGTGTTCATCTATCTGCTGCTGGTGGCGCACACCGCGGGCTTCGATCTCGTGAAGGCGGCCGCCGACAAGGTGCGCGTGAACGAGACGCGCTATCCCGCCGACAAGGCGCGCGGCAACGCGAAGAAGCACAGCGAGCTTTGAGGCGCAGGGGCCGCTTTTCCGGCGTGGGCCGCTGGATTGCCGGCGCGGCCATCGTGGCGTTTGCGTGGCTCGCCGCGGCGCTGCTTTGCTGGCCGTTTTTGATCGCGTTGCAGCGCGTGGGCGCGTGGCTTTTCATTGCGCACCCACGCGGCACGTATCGCAGCCTCGATTTCATTGCGAATGCTTCGCTCGCCGATTTTCCGCGTAGCTGGCAGGGCGCGTTTTCGGTGCCGCTGATGGACGCGCCGCTCGGCTTCTTCATCCTGTTCTGGGCGCTGGCCTGCGCCGTGGTGCTCTCCAATGCGCTCGACGACTGGCGCCGCGTGCGCGGGCGCAAACGCAAACGGCCCCAACGCCAGATCCAGCGCTCACCGCGCGAGATCGCGTGGTGCGCCGTGCGGCAGGGGCTAGTGGTAACGGCAGTGTTCTGCGTGCTCTGCGCGCCTTTTCTGCGCCGCTACGAGATCGTCACGCACGATGCGCTTTATACGCGCGGGCTGTTCGACTGGCACGAACGGGCGTATGCGCTCGACACGCTCAGGCGCATTAGCGTCGATGCACAAGGACGCGGGCCGGTGCTCTGGCGTCTGGAATTCGCACCGGGAGAATCCTTCACGACGACGGCGCCCGATCGCACTGTTCTGGACGCGCTGCTCGCGCGCCCGCATGTCGAATCGAACGTGCGCGTGGACGGCGCGGGCCTCTTTCTGAAGCAATGAGCGGTTTTATCTGCGCGCTTTTATCGACTCGCTTTTATCGACTTCTTATCGACTATAAGGCGGCGGCTCGTTGAGCACGGCCCAGAACACACCCAGATCGTTGATGGCGTCCATGAAGTCGTCGAATTCAACGGGCTTCACCACATAGGCATTGACGCCCAGATCGTAGCTGCGCAGCAGATCCTTTTCTTCGCGCGACGACGTAAGCATGACGACGGGAATGCGCCTGAGCCGCTCGTCTTCGCGCACGACCTTGAGCACTTCATGCCCGTCGAGCTTCGGTAGCTTTTTGTCGAGCAGGATCACGGCGGGGTTTTCATCGGCGCGCTCGGCCCATTGACCTTCGCGGCGCAGATAGTCGAGCGCTTCCGCGCCGTCGCGCAGCGCCACTACCGGATTCGCGAGCCGGGCCTTTTCGAGCGCGATCAACGTCAGCTCGATATCGTTGGGATTGTCTTCCACCAGCAGGATGGGTCTCAACACGACAGTTTCCTTCTTCTACCGCGCTTAACGCGCGTAATGACCTGAATAACCTGAAGCTTGTTGCGCTCACTCCGGCTTGCGCACATTCCTGAACGGCTGCGTGTCGGGCGATACCGACGCGAGCCGCGCAACGGCTGCTGCTGCGGATTCGCCATTGAGCGCTGGCGGCGCGTCGACGGTGCGCGGAATCGCGAACGAAACCGTTGTGCCCACATCGAGTTTGCCGTCCGCCCAAGCGTGACCGCCATGACGCTCGACGATGCGCTTGACGCTCGCCAGTCCGATGCCCGTGCCTTCGAAGTCCTCGAAGCGATGCAGGCGCTGGAACACGCCGAACAGTTTGGCGACATAGCGTGCATCGAAGCCCACGCCGTTGTCCTTCACGAACACGATGTCGTGATCGGCCAGCGGCGTATCGCTCTCACCGGCGCGGCAGCCGATTTCAATTATCGCAGGATCGTCCGCGTTCGCATGGTCGCGCGTGAACTTGACGGCGTTGTCGATCAGATTGCGCAGCACCACATGCATGAGCACCGGGTCGACCGTGAGCGAATGCATCGGCTCGATGCGCCATTCGATCGCGCGTTGCGGATGATCGCGCCGCTGGTCCGCCACGAGTTCGCTCACCAGCCGGTTCATATCCACGCGCTGCTTGTGAAGCGCGGCGCGGCCCATCTGCGAGAACGCCAGCAGATCGTCCACGAGTTTGCCGCCGAAGCGCGCGGAATCGGCGATGCGCTCGACGAAATGCTTGCCGCGCGTAGTCAGATTCGCGCTTTCGCTTTGCGCGAGCAGATCGGCGAAACCCGCGATATGACGCAGCGGCGCGCGCAGATCGTGCGATACCGTATAGGAGAAGCCTTCGAGTTCTTCGTTGGCGCGGCCGAGTTCGAGCGCGAGCTGCGCGAGTTCTTCCGCGCGGCGTAACACGATGTCGAGCAGCGCGGCGCGAAACTCCAGCGCGATTTCCTGTTCGGCGGCCAGCCACGGCAGCGAGCGCTCGCGCACCACCTCGGTCCAGACGTCGAAGCTCGCGCGCGGCGACAGCGAACTGGCCTGCGCCGCCAGCTTCGCGCGCGGGTCGCCTGCCCACTTGAGCGCGCGCACGACCTCGGGGCGAAACCAGATCACGTAATTGCGAAAGAGCCGCGAGATCGACACCGCGAGCAAGCCCGCCGCGTCGTGATGGAAGGGCACGCCCGCTGCATCCGCGAACTGTTCGGCGGCGTGAATCTCGCTGCTCTGGCCGTCGAGCCAGGTGAGGATCTGTTCGATCTGCGCGGGCTCGGGCGTCGTGCCCACGGTAACGATGCGCCCGTCGAACACGATCGCCGCGCCCGCCGCGTTGGCGAGCCCCAGCAGATCGGGTGCTTCGTCACGTAGCGCGCTCACGAAGTGCTCGCTGTTCGCCATCGCCGCGAGCAAACGCGAAAGACGGCGGCGCAATTCGAGCCGGTATTCGGCCTGGCTGCGGTCCTCGCGCGCCTCGATCTGCAGCGAGAGCATCTGCGCGATGTGCTCGCAGGCCGCGCGGACTTCGAAGGCGGGCACGCGCGCGCTGGCGTGATGGCAGGAGATGAGCCCCCAGAGCCGGCCGCCCACCACGATCGACATCGACATCGACGACCAGGTGCCCATGTTCTTCATGTACTGCACATGCACCGGCGAGACGCTGCGCAGCGACGCCCAGGTGAGATCGGTCGCGCGGCCCGTGGCCGGATGCAGGGGCGGCACGAGCGGCACGCTCGCGTAATCGGCATCGGCGATCAGGCGGATGCGGTTGTGCACGTAGAGCGCGCGCGCCTGGGCGGGGATATCCGAAGCCGGAAAATGCTGGTCGAGATAGGAGGCATAGCCCGGATCGACGGCCTCGGCGATCACGTGGCCGTTGCCTTCGTCGTCGAAGCTGTAGACGAGCGTGCGGCCGAAGCCGGTGATGCGCTTGACTTCGCTGGCGGCCAGGCGTGCGAGATCGTCCACGCTCGCGCAGTCCTGCAGGGCGCGCAGGAACGTGCGCACGAGCGGATAGAGCGACGAGAACACATCGGCGGTGCCCAGCGCCGGTTCGAGTTCGACGATGGCGACGCCGTCGTAGCGATGCGCGACGATCGCCAGCGGCGGGTACGCGGGGGCGCCGATGGTGTCGTCGAGATTGGCGGCATCGGTCACGTTTGGGCCGCCGCCCGCATTATCGGCGCCGCGCGGATCGGCGATGGCGCCGACCAGTCGCGGCGTGCCGTCCGTGCCAGGTTCCGCGAGCGCGGCAAGCGTGGCCTGCGCCGCGTGTGCGCCGATGAGCCGCGCCAGCGGTTCGCCGAGCAGCGCCTGAGCCGTCGTGCCCGCGAGCATGCCCGCGTTGGCGCTCAGTTGCACGATGCGGCCAGCGTCGTCGAGGCTGAGCAGATACCCGTGCGGCTGGATGCTGCCGGGGACGTGGATCGGCTCGCTGGCGCAGTCCGCCTGTGAGGCGTGTGCGCGGGGCGGCGCCAGTTGGGTCATGAATACTCCGTGATGGGGGGCGCGCCAGTGTTAAACGCGAATTCTGGGTGTCGGAGCAATTTGCGTGCCGCGCTTCGAGGTTGGCGCGTGAGATGTAGCGTGATTCTGCATCGGCGCTATCACGTCATCAAGCACGCCTTCAACCCGTGAGATTCTCCTCCAGACGCTCGAACACGCGCTGCGTCGCGCCGCGCGCGTGCAGCGCGAACAGCAGCAGCGAGCGCCCCGTGGCCTGATAGACGTCGCCCGCTTCGAACTCCGGCAGTTCGTCGCGCACCGGCATGTTCGTGTCGATCAGACAGCTCCATTGATCGTTGCCTGGCACCGAGGGCAGCGTGAAGTCCACCACGTCGTGATACGCGTTGAGCACGATCAGCAAGGTCGCGTCGGAGGCCAGGCGCATGATGCCGCTGGTCTGCGAGCGCCCGTCGATAAGCATGCCGAAACATCGCATCTGCGCATCGCCCCATTGCTCGCCTTCGAGCGGCACGCCCGCGGGCGAAAACCATTCGACATCGGTGACATCGAGCGTCGCGTTGTGCTCGCCCGTGAGAAAGCGGTTGCGGCGCAGCACCGGCAGCGCGTGGCGCAGCGCCGTAAGCTTGCGCACGAAGTCGGCAAGCGCATGGCCGTCTGCGTCGATACCGTCCCAGTCCACCCAGCTGATCTCGTTGTCCTGGCAGTACGCGTTGTTGTTGCCGCGCTGCGTGCGGCCGAACTCATCACCCGCGAGCAGCATCGGCGTGCCTTGCGCGAGCAGCAGCGTGGCGAGAAAGTTGCGCTTCTGGCGCTCGCGCAGGGCGCGGATTTCGGCGTCGTCGGTCGGGCCTTCGGCGCCGCAGTTCCAGGAGAGATTGTCCGAGTGACCGTCACGGTTCTCTTCGCCATTGGCCTCGTTGTGGCGCTCGTTGTACGAGACGAGGTCGTGCAGCGTGAAGCCGTCGTGCGCCGTCACGAAGTTCACGCTCGACCACGGGCGGCGCCCGCGCCGGTTGAACTGGTCGCCCGAAGCGGCCAGGCGCGTGGCGAGATCGGCTGCCTTGGCTTCGTCGCCTTTCCACCAGCCGCGCACGGTGTCGCGAAAGCGGTCGTTCCATTCGGCCCAGCCCGGCGGGAAGCCGCCCACCTGATAGCCGCCCGGGCCGCAGTCCCACGGCTCGGCAATCAGCTTCACGCTGGCGAGAATCGGGTCCTGGCGGCAACTGTCGAGAAAGCCACCGCCTTCGTCGAAGCCATACGGCTCGCGCCCGAGGATCGTGGCCAGATCGAAGCGGAAGCCGTCAACGCCCATTTCCAGCACCCAGTAGCGCAGGCTGTCCGTCACCATCTGCAGCACGCGCGGATGCGAGAGATTGAGCGTATTGCCGGTGCCCGTGTCGTTGATGTGATAGCGCGGGTTATCGGCGACGAGCCGGTAGTAAGAGGCGTTGTCGATGCCGCGAAACGACAGCGTCGGGCCCAGTTCGCTGCCTTCGGCGGTGTGGTTGTAGACCACGTCGAGGATCACTTCGAGGCCCGCCTGATGCAGCCGGTCCACCATGTTCTTGAACTCGTCGATCGAGCCGTGCTCGCCGACCGAATAGCGCGGATCGGGCGCGAAGAAGCCGATGGTGTTGTAGCCCCAGTAGTTCGTCAGGCCGCGTTCGAGCAGATGCGAGTCGTTGACGAAGGTGTGGATGGGCATCAACTCGACCGAGGTCACGCCCAATCCCCGTATGTAGTCGAGCACCTTCGAATTCGCCATGCCCGCAAAGGTGCCGCGTTCCTCTTCGGGCACGTCGGGATGGCGGATGGTGTAGCCGCGCACGTGGGTTTCATAGACGATCGCGCGTTCGCGCGCCACGCGCTCGCGCAAGGGATGGTGCCAGCTGAAGGTCTGGTCGACCACGCGGCAGCGCGGCACGTAGCGCGCGCTGTCGCGGGTATCGAAGGAGAGGTCGGCGTCGGGGCTATCGAGCGTGTAGCCGAATACCGCCGGGTGCCACTTGAGCGTGCCCACGTGCGCCTTCGCGTAGGGGTCGAGCAGCAGCTTGTTGGGATTGAAGCGATGGCCGGCGTCCGGCTCATAGGGGCCGTGCACGCGGTAGCCGTAGATCGCGCCCGGTTCGAGATCGGGCAGGAAGACGTGGAAGATTTCGTCGGTATATTCGGGCAGTTCGATGCGCTCGAGTTCGCGCAGGCCGGTCTTGTCGAACAGGCACAACTCGACTTTCTTCGCGTTTGCCGAGAACAGCGCGAAATTCACGCCGCGCCCGGTCCAGGTGGCGCCATGCGGAAACGGCTGGCCTTCGGCGATGCGGGTGGCGGTCTTTTTGCTCATGGGGTCTCGCAGTGGCTGGATCGTGGGGCGCGCGGCGCGTTCATGCGGCCGGGCTTCATGCACTGCGCCGCAAGTCGGCGAGCGCGCGGCGTTGGCGCTGCGCCGTTCGCGCGCGGCGCGCCTGGGGCGCCGCGTTCGCATGGCGCGGTGCGCGAGTGGGCGTTGCGTTTTGCAGGCCGGTGAGCGCACGGTACAGATCGTGATAGCGCGCGGCGGGCGCGTCCCAGCTCGAGTCGCGCAGCATCGCGTTGCGCTGGAGCGCACGCCAGCCGGTGGGTTGCGCGAAGGCGCCAAAGGCGCGGCCCAACGCGTGGAAGAGGTCGCTCGCGCGCTCGCCGTCGAACAGGAAGCCCGTGGCATGACCCACCGACTGCCCCTGCGCGAACGGCGCGCAATCGACGATCGTATCGGCGAGACCACCCACGCGCGAGGCCACAGGAATCGTGCCGTAGCGCATGGCGTAAAGCTGCGTGAGACCGCAAGGCTCGAAACGGCTGGCGTGCAGCAGGATATCGGCGCCCGCGTGCAGGCGATGCGCGCGTGCCTCGTCATAGCCGATATGCACGCCCAGCCTCCCCGGCCACGCGGCGGCGAGCGCGCGCAGGGATTGCTCGATGGCGGCGTCGCCCTGACCGAGCACGGCGAACTGCACGCGCGGCCAGCGCGCGAGTGCGGCGGGCAGCGCTTCGCAAACGACATCGGCGAGCTTTTGCGTGCTCAAGCGGCTGCCGATCGCCACCAGCGGCGCAAATGGATCGATATGCAGTCCGTAACTTTGTTGCAGTGCCTTCTTACAGGCATGTTTGCCCGCGAGATCGTCGGGACCGTAGGGCTGCGCGATCACGGTGTCGTTGCGCGGGTCCCAGAGGACATCGTCGATACCGTTGACGATGCCCGAGAGCTTGTGGGCGTGCGCGGCCAGCACGCCGTCCATGCGGTTGCCGAACTGCGGCGTGAGGATCTCGCGCGCATAGCGCTCGCTTACGGCGTTGAGGCCGTCGGCATGAACGATGGCCGCTTTCATGAAACTCAGCGTGTCGTAGAACTCGATGCTGCGCGGCTCGCGCGGCGCGGGCGCCAGCAACTCGGACGGAATGCCCGCATAGGGCGCGAGGCCCAGCGGATAGTTGCCCTGGAACGCCAGATTGTGGATCGTAAACACGCTGCGCGCCGAAGCGCCCGCGAGTTTCATCAGAAGCGGCGTGAGGCCCGCGTGCCAGTCGTGCGCGTGCACGATGCGCGGACGCTTGACGCCGCGCACGCCGATGGCGATGCGCGCAGCCGCCGCCGAGAGCGAGGCAAAGCGCGCGAAGTTGTCGATATAGTCACGCCCGCATTCGTCCTGATAGAGACCGCTGCCGCGCCCGGCGAACAGATGATCCATCTGCAGCAGCAGGACCGGGACGTCGGAGTCGGGCATCGCGGCCCGCCACAGCCGCGCGTCGCCGCCGGGCAGATCGCGGATATAGCCCAGCGGCGTGGGCGCGATCACGCGCTCGAACGCACATTCGTAACCTGG
>NZ_DASZJJ010000265.1:0-24093 GCF_035948235.1 Paraburkholderia sp.
CCAATCGCACCATCATGGCGGGCGTTTCGTATGCGATTGGCCGCGCGACGTTGTTTGGCGGCTACTCAGACATGAAGTGGCCCGATCTCGCGCTCAACGCGTATACAACGGGACTGTCGGCAAAGTATCAGTTCAACTCGACCAATACACTCGCGCTCGGCTACGCCATGCTGCGCGACCGTACCTCGCAAGGCAATAACGCCGACCAGTTGGGCCTGATGTACGAGTACGATCTTTCCAAAACGACGAACTTCTACGGCGCGCTGTCCTTCCTGCGCAATCGCAACGAGGCAACCTACACGCTCGCAGGCGCGGCCAATTCTGGCCTGCCGCTCGCTTACGCGGGTGCCAATGCGCGTGGCGTGCAGGTCGGCATGGTTCACCGCTTCTAACGCAAAAGGCTCTGGACTGTTAATCCAGAGCCTTTTATTTCGGATACCTTATAATTCAAGATTCTCAGGATGTGGCGGCGTTGAGTATCTGAATCGCTTCCAGCGCGCCGCCCACCATCTTGTGCAGCACCGGCTCGACACGCGCAGCTAATTCGGGTGCGTAGTCAAAAGGCGCGTGCTCGTTCATATAAGTCGATTGGCACATTTCAAGCTGGATGGCGTGCACGCCGTCCAGCGGCGCGCCAAAGTGGCGCGTGATATAGCCGCCCTTGAAACGCCCATTTGCTACCCACGTATAGTCGCTGTTGGCTGCGGCCTGCTCGGCGCGCGCCTGCACCGACGCGTGCGCGGTACGCCCTTCCTGCGTGCCGAGATTCAGGTCCGGCAGCTTGTCGTCGAACAGTCGCGGCAGCACGCTTGCGATCGAATGCGCTTCCCACAACAGCACGTTGGCGTGGTGGCTGCGCAGACGTTGCAACTCCGCGCGCAGCGTCTGGTGGTAGGGCTGCCAATACGTTTCTACGCGGCGCTGACGCTCCTGCGCGTCGGGCGCACAGCCTTCGCGATAAATCGGCTCGCCGCGAAACGTTTCTGTCGGGCACAGCGAAGTGGTGGTCTGGCCGGGATAAAGGCTTTCGTCGTTGGGCGGCCGATTCAAGTCGATGACATAGCGCGAAACGCGCGCGCCCAGAATCGTCGCGCCCAGCGACCTTGCGAAAGCATAGAGGCGGTCGAGATGCCAGTCGGTATCGGCGACGCTCAGCGCTACGTCGGTGTACTGGCCGCGCAATGCCTCAGGAATCGCAGTGCCAAGGTGCGGAATCGAAACGAGCAGCGGTGCGTCGCCGCGCTCGAGAGTGTAGAGATCGGTCATGTGTCGGTCCGTTCGATAGTGTGCACGCGTTGCTGTGCTTAGCCAGCCGCGAGCAAACGCGCCAGCGCCGCGCGATAGTCCGCGTACAGGCGTGCTTCGTCGCGATGGCGGCGGTCTTCCACGACCTTCTCGCCGCCCGTGTAGACGTCGAGCACCGGCGTTTCGCCATGTTCGCAGAACACCACCGACGAAAGCCAGCTTTGCGGCGGCTTTTCCGCGAGATCGGGATGCAGCGGATCGAGCACGATCCAGTCGGCCCGCGCGCCCGCTTCGAGCGTACCCACGTTGCGCCCCGTCGCCCTCGCGCCGCCAGCAAGCGCGGCGCCGAACAGACGGTCGGCCACGTTGGCCTGCTGCGGCGCGGCCAGCACGTTGCGCTCGCGGCGCACGAGACGCTGGCCATATTCGAGCAGGCGCAATTCCGCGCGCCAGTCCACGCCGATATGGCTGTCCGAACCCACGCCAAACGCGCCGTTTGCCGCGAGATAGTCATGCGCCGGGAAAATGCCGTCGCCCAGATTCGCCTCGGTGGTAAGGCATAGACCCGCCACCGCGCCACTGCGCGCAAGTGCCTGGGTTTCCTTATCATCGACGTGCGTGGCGTGGACGAGACACCAGCGCGCATCCACATCAAATCGATCGAGCAGCCACTGCACGGGACGCGCGCCTTCCGTTTCGACGCAAGCCTCGACTTCGGCGGTCTGTTCAGCGATATGGATATGCACGGGCGCGCCCGGCGACATCGCATCGAGCCCGCCGAGCAACGATCGCAACGATGCTTCGGACACGGCGCGCAGCGAATGCGGCGCCACGCCATAGCGCAATGCACCGTGTTCGGGCCGCACACCGCGCAGCGTTTCCACGATGCCCAGCAACTGCTCGGGCGTATTGATGAAGCGGCGCTGGTCGTCACGCGGCGCGCGCGCGCCAAAACCGCTGTACTGGTAGAGCACCGGCAGCATGGTCATGCCGACGCCGGTTTCGCTCGCGGCATCGACGACGCGTTGCGCGAGTTCCGCCGCATTGGCATAACGCTGTCCGTCGTGCGCATGGTGCACGTAATGGAATTCGCAGACCGAGGTGTAGCCCGCCTTCAGCATTTCCACATAGAGCCAGCGCGCGACGGCGCCCAGATCGTCGGGCGTGATGCGCGCGGCGAAGCGATACATCAGGTCGCGCCAGCTCCAGAAGCTGTCGGTGGGATTCGCGCGGTACTCGGTCAGGCCCGCCATCGCGCGCTGGAAGGCATGCGAATGAAGATTAGGCATGCCAGGCAAGACCGGACCCGATGCGTGCGGCACACCGGCGGGCGCGGCGTCGAGATCGGACTGCACGCGCAGCAGCGTACCCGCGCTGTCCCATTCGAGCAACACATTGCGCCGCCAGCCTTGCGGCAACCAGGCCTGCGCCGCGAACAGCGCGCGCGAAGAAGCATTCATGTTCGTGACGTGATTCATGCGGTCAAGGGGCGATCGAAGACGGTCTTGCCACCGCGCACGACGCGCGTGCACAGCGGGCGGCCGATCCAGTAAGCGAGTTCGGCAAGCGACCGCACCTGCCACACCGCGAAATCGGCGGGACGGCCCACGGCCAGCGTACCGTGCCGCTCGGCGTCGCCGAAGGCGCGCGCCGCGTGCTGCGTCACGCCTTGCAGGACTTCGGGCACGGTCATGCGGAACAACGTGGTCGCCATGTTCAGCATCAGCATCAGCGACGTGGCCGGCGAGGTACCCGGATTGCTGTCCGTTGAAATCGCGATCGGCACCTCGTAACGGCGCAGCAGATCGAGCGGCGGCAACTGTGTCTCGCGGATAAAGTAATACGCGCCCGGCAGCAGCACGGCGACACTACCCGCATCTTTCATCGCTGCCACGCCGGCTTCGTCGAGAAATTCGAGGTGATCGGCAGAAAGCGCGCCATAGCGCGCCGCCAGCGCCGCGCCGCCGCTATTCGAGAGTTGCTCGGCGTGCATTTTGACCGGCAGATTGCGCCGGGCGGCGGCTTCGAACACACGCTCGCTCTGTGCAATCGTGAAGCCAATGCGCTCGCAGAACACATCGACGGCATCCACGAGGCCTTCGTCCGCCAGCGCGGGCAGCATGCGCTCGCACACTTCGTCGATATAGGCGTCGGCGCGGCCAGCGTATTCGGGTGGCAAGGCGTGCGCGCCGAGAAACGTCGTGCGAACCGTGACTGGGTAGCGTTCGCCCAGTTGGCGCGCGACGCGCAGCATCTTGCGCTCCGCGTCGAGCTCCAGGCCGTAGCCCGACTTGATTTCGACCGCCGTCACGCCTTCGGCGAGCAGCGGTTCGAGGCGCGCCGCCGACTGCGCGAACAGCGACTCCTCACTCGCCGCACGCGTCGCGCGCACGGTAGAGACGATGCCGCCGCCATTGCGCGCGATCTCTTCATAGCTCACGCCCGCAAGCCGTTGCGCGAATTCGTCCGCGCGCTGACCGCCGTAGACGAGATGCGTATGGCAATCGACGAGGCCGGGCGTCACCCACGCGCCCTGCAGATCTTCGCGCGGCCATTGCGCGAATTGCGGCGGCAGCGCCGCTGCCGCGCCCATCCATACGATCGTGCCGTTTTCCACGGCGATCGCCGCGTTTTCGACGGTGTCGCGCGGGTCGCCCTGCGCGCACAGATTCAGGTGATGCCAGACGGTCTGATTCATGGCTTGATGGACTCCAGTGCGATCGCGAGCAGTGCGGCCTCGCCTTGCGTCTCGATTCGCATGCTGCGTGCCGTGTCCGTGGTATCCGTTGTATCGATACGTAGAGTATCGCCTGCTGCCAGCGCGACGGGCTCGCCGCCGTTCACGCGCACACTTGCCGTGCCATTCGCGCAATACAGCAGCGCGGTTTCGCCCTGCATGTCGCGCGTCGTCGGTTCGCGCCAGATTTCAAACGTTGCGCGCGCAACATCACGACGCACCATCAGATTGAAGTCGCGCGTGGGACCGTCGATCAGGCGAGCAGAGATGGGTGCCTCGCCATCGAAATGCGCGACGTCGAGCGGCTTCACAAGCGTATGCATGCGCGCGGCGGCGCCCGTTTCGTCGAGCACCATGCCCGCGCCGTCCAGCAGCACGAGCGTGCGCGCCACGCCCTCGAAGCGCGAAAACGGCCCGGCCTGCGCGACGTCGGCGACGCTCACGCGCCACGCGAACGCCTCAGCTGAGCCCCCCAGCGCGATCTCGCGCGTGATGCCGCCGCCGTTTTTCCACGTCGACGCCACCAGGTCCGCACCGCGCAGCAGCGTCAGCCGCACGGCGCTTTCCGTTTGCGTTGGGCTCGCGTGGCTCATCGGCCCAGCATCGGCAGATTGAGGCCCGCTTCACGCGCGGTCTGCTGCGCGAGTTCGTAGCCGGCATCCGCGTGACGCATCACACCCGTGGCCGGATCGTTGTGCAGCACGCGGCCCAGACGCTCGTGCGCGGCCTGCGTGCCATCGGCGACGATCACGACGCCCGAGTGCTGCGAGAAGCCCATGCCCACGCCGCCGCCGTGGTGCAGCGAAACCCACGATGCGCCGCCTGCCGTATTGAGCAGTGCGTTGAGCAGCGGCCAGTCGCTCACGGCGTCCGACCCGTCCTTCATCGATTCGGTTTCGCGATTCGGGCTGGCGACCGAACCCGTGTCCAGATGGTCGCGGCCGATCACGATCGGCGCCTTCAGTTCGCCGTTCTTGACCATTTCGTTGAACGCCTGGCCCAGACGATAGCGATCCTTCACGCCGACCCAGCAAATACGCGCCGGCAAGCCCTGGAACGCAATGCGTTCGCGCGCCATGTCGAGCCAGTTGTGCAGATGCGGATCGTCCGGAATCAGTTCCTTGACCTTCGCATCGGTCTTGTAGATATCCTCGGGATCGCCCGACAGTGCAACCCAACGGAACGGCCCCTTGCCTTCGCAGAACAGCGGGCGAATATAAGCCGGCACGAAGCCCGGGAAATCGAAGGCATTTTCGACACCCATTTCCAGCGCCATCTGGCGAATGTTGTTACCGTAGTCGAGCGTGGCCGCGCCGCGTTCCTGCAGCGTGAGCATCGCCTTGACCTGGTTGGCCATCGACTGCTTCGCCACCTTGATGATGGTTTCGGGCGCAACCTTTTGCGCTTCGCGCCATTGCTCGACGCTCCAGCCTTGCGGCAGGTAGCCGTTGATCGGATCGTGCGCGCTGGTCTGGTCGGTCACGCAGTCAGGCGTCACGCCGCGCGCCACGAACTCTGCGAACACGTCCGCCGCATTGCCGAGCAGACCCACCGAAACCGGCTTGCCGGTCTGCTTTGCTTCCTCGACGATGGCGAGCGCTTCGTCGATGGTTTTGGCCTTGCGGTCCACGTAGCGCGTCTTGAGGCGGAAGTCGATGCGGGATTCGTCGCATTCGACTGCGATCATCGAAAAGCCCGCCATCGTCGCCGCCAGCGGCTGCGCGCCGCCCATGCCGCCGAGGCCGCCGGTGAGAATCCAGCGGCCCTTCGGGTCGCCGTTGAAATGCTGGTTGGCCACCGAGAAGAACGTTTCGTAGGTGCCCTGAACAATGCCCTGCGAGCCGATATAGATCCAGCTGCCCGCCGTCATCTGGCCGTACATCATGAGGCCCTTGCGGTCGAGTTCGTGGAAGTGTTCCCACGTGGCCCAGTGCGGCACGAGGTTCGAGTTCGCGAGCAGCACGCGCGGCGCATCCGCATGCGTGCGGAACACGCCCACCGGCTTGCCCGACTGGATCAGCAGCGTTTCATCTTCGTTCAGATCCTTGAGCGAGGCCAGAATCTGGTCATAGCATTCCCAGTTGCGCGCGGCACGGCCAATGCCGCCATAGACCACCAGCGCGTGCGGATGCTCGGCCACTTCCGGGTCCAGATTGTTCTGGATCATGCGGTACGCGGCTTCGGCCAGCCAGGTCTTGCAGACCTTCTCGCTGCCGCGCGGCGCGCGGATCGTGCGGGACGGGTCGAGGCGGGGATCGGTGAAGTTCGGATGGTTCATGGCATTCGTCTCGGGATGGAAGTTCTGGCGCGACGGGATGGCTTCGGATTGGCTTCGGTGTCGCGGCAACGTGAGAGCTAGTCTATCGCCGTTAAGTTGTATATACAACTCGTTTCAATAAAACGAACGTAGGTAGTTACCCTGGCGATTTCGCGGGGTAATTTCAGCATTAAAGCGGGAATCGAGCGCCAGAAGCGGCGCTCATTGACTAGACAAGCGGAGTGAAACGCAGGGGAGGAAGATCAGACCGTGCCGGCAAGATGGAAGCGCGAAGCGGGATGCCAGAGCCGCACGGAGGTCGCCACGTGCTGGCCGACCCAGGTGCGACGCAGCAGCAACAGGCACGGCTCGCCGATCTCCATCTCCAGATACTGCCGCACGCGTGCGTCCGGTTTCTGCGCGTAGATGCGAAATTCCGCGCGCTGGATCGGCGCGAGACGCACCATGTAGTGATTCGGTGTTTCGACCGTGAAATCCTGCTCCAGATAATCGGGAAAGACTTCCGGATTCACGTAGCGATCCTCGTACTGGATCGGCTCGCCCTCTTCGCTGTGGACGATGCGCGAATGGAACACAGGACCGGCGTCGAGTTCGAGCGCGGCGATCGCATTCGCATCGTCGCTGGCTTCGAGCGCCAGCACGCGCGCCGCGTGACGATGGCCGCGCGCGGCGATTTCATCGGCGATATTGCGGATCTGCAGGATGGTCGATTCGTACTGACGCGGCGCCACATAGGTGCCCGAGCCGCGCACGCGGTTGAGCACGCCTTCGGCCATCAGCTCGCGCAGCGCGCGCGACACGGTCATGCGCGCCACGCCGAACTCCTTGACCATCTCCGTTTCGGAGGGCACGACGTCGCCGGGTTTGAGTGCGCCGCTCTCGATTTGCGCAAGGACGTGACGCTTGATCTGTTCGTAGGCGGGCAACGCAGTGCCTGGCTTTTTTTTCATGGTCTTCGATCGGGAAATAAGCGGCGTCGCGTGGAAGCTGCGACGAGGCGGCCAACCTGGCCGCGGCACATTGTACCGTCCGCCACGCGGCGTCCCGGCTGGCCGGGCCTCCAGGGCGGCACGCGGACAGCGTGCTAAGATCGACCGCTGAATTTGTCGCATGCTGATTTCACAACCGCATTCCCACAACCCCGCGCAGTTTCCGGCGCACCGCCGCGCCCCGCGAATCTGTGCGCTCCCGGCGAACCATCTTGCACGCACCGACCCAACTCCTCTTCCTGCCCGGCGCCTCGGGCGACCCGGCGTTCTGGCAACCGCTCGCGGACCAGCTCACGCATCCGGCCACGCGCCGCTTCGCGGCTTACCCCGGCTTCGGCGCAACGCCCGCCGATCCCGAGGTCGAGAATTTCGAAGACCTCGTGCGCAAGATCGTGCAGCAGATTGACCAGCCGACCGCGCTGATCGCCCAGTCGATGGGTGGCGTGATCGCACTGCGCGCGGCGCTCGCCAAGACCGCGCTCGTCACGCATATCGTGCTGGCCGTGACCTCGGGCGGTCTCGATACCGAAGCGCTCGGCGCGCAGGACTGGCGCGCGGATTTCGCCGCGAAGAACCCGCAATCGCCGGACTGGTTCCTCACGCTGCGCGAAGACCTCACGGGCGAACTCGCCTATATCCAGCAGCCG
This sequence comes from Paraburkholderia sp., assembly GCF_035948235.1. Classification (GTDB taxonomy): domain Bacteria; phylum Pseudomonadota; class Gammaproteobacteria; order Burkholderiales; family Burkholderiaceae; genus Paraburkholderia. The sequence continues at coordinate 7,897 of NZ_DASZJJ010000265.1, forward strand.
GTCATGCTGCTGTGGGGCGACGAGGATCCGGTCAGCCCGCTCGCGGTGGGCGAGCGCCTGCTCGAGCTGCTGCCGAATTCGGAACTCGACGTGGTGAACGGCGGCGGCCACGATCTGGCCAATGTGCATGCGCGCGTGCTCGCGCCGCTCGTCGACGAATTCCTGCTGGGCAGCGACGCCGCCTATGAGGATGAAGACGACGAATACGACGAATTCGACGAAGGGGAAGACGAAGGCAAGGGCGAAAACCGCAACGCCTGATTTCCGCCGATTCATTTCCACTTTCACGGTCCCGCGCGCAATGCTGCGGGACCGCTGCCTGATTTTTCCGATCGGAAACGCGTCGCTCGACTGACTGCCGACGCATCGATTCTTTCATTTAGCATTCAATTTGCAGCGAATTCACGCCGATCAGCCGTGAATTCACCGTCTGCGCACGCCATTGCCGCCCTCGCTGCTTGACATTCACACGGCATAAGACGACTATTGGCCGGTTCGATAAACGAAACGATGTTCATATATCGAACATCGAATAACAAGAACGGGCCAGGCCGCCTCGCGCAACGTTTTGAGCTTGCCGCGTGAGGCACATATGAACCCGCTGCGCCGGGGCTTGACGCCTCGTGCGATGGAGGAGCGCCGCCGTACCGGCACCCCGACCACCACGCTCGAAGACCGACCGCCAGGCCGCTTGCAGGCCCAGGCCGCGCGGCCGCATGGGGACGGGCCACCCGCACACGCACGCCGATCCTGACCGCGCCGGCCAGCCAATAGCCATAAACAGCCACTCGCTGCGTGAGCAATAACAGTATGAAAAGAGACAACTCTCCCCGCGCGCAAGCGCAACCCGCCAAGGGACGCGGCGTGGTCGCCGCCCTCGTCTACGTGTTCGAGCGGGTCATGCCCGATCCCTTCGTCCTGTCGATCTGCCTGACCGCCTTTGTCGCCGTGATTGCGCTCGCCTTCGCGCCGCACGGCAATGTGCCGACGCTGCTCGACGCGTGGTACACGGGCACCTTCGGCATCCTTGGTTTCGCGTTGCAGATGATCCTGATTCTCGCGACCGGCTACGCCATCGCCGAAGCGCCGATCGTCCAGCGCGGCCTGCGCGCGCTCGCCGCTCACGCGCAGACGCCCGCGCGCGCCGCGCTGCTGGTGTTTCCGGTCGTCGCCATCGCGGCGTGGCTCAACTGGGGGCTAGGTTTGATCGTCGGCGCCCTGCTCTCGCGCGAAATCGCTCGGCGCGTGAAGGTGGATTTCGCGTGGCTCGTCGCGGGTAGCTACTCGGCGTGGTCGATCTGCAATAGCGGCCTGTCCAGCTCGATCGCGCTGTCCCAGGCGTCGCACGGGAACGCGCTGAATCTGGTCGAAAAGGCCACGGGCCAGGTCGTGCCGCTCGCGCAGACGGTGTTCGCGCCGTTCGTGTTCGTGCCCACGGTGCTGGTGGTGGTCGTGATGACCTTCATCTTCATCCGCATGCACCCGAAGCCCGAAGATGTCGTGGCCTTCAACCAGAGCGCGCAGAGCGAAGACAGTGCCCCCAGCGACGATCCGCACGCGCGCATCAGCGACACGCCTTCATTCGCCACGCGCCTCGAACAGTCGATGCTCGGCACGCTGTTGCTGCTCGTGCTGGGCGTGGGCTATCTGGCGATGGAATGGAGCGAAAAAGGCTTCGATCTCGACATCAACACGACGATCCTGATCTTCCTGCTGATCGGCCTCGCGCTGCAGCGCACGCCAATCGCGTATGCGAACGCGATCCGCCGCGCCGCGCGCCAGACCGGTTCGATGCTGCTCCAGTACCCGGTGTACGGCGGCATCATGGGCATCATGAAGGGCACCGGCCTCGCGTCGATGATCGCCAAGGCGTTTGTGACGATCGCCACGCCCGTCACGCTGCCGATCTGGAGCTACCTCAGCTCGCTCATCATCACGCTGCTGGTGCCCAGCGCTGGCGGCCATTGGGCCGTACAGGGGCCGTTCGTGCTGCCCGCCGCGCTGAGCCTGCACGCGTCGGTGCCGCGCACCGCCATGGGCGTGGCGATGGCCGAGAACGTCTCGAACATGCTGCAACCGTTCTGGGCCGTGCCGATCGTCGCCATCGCCGGAATCCGCATCCAGCGCGTAATGGGCTATACCGCCGTGACCTTCGCGGTCTCGCTGGTGATCTACGCGGTCGCGCTCTGGCTCGTGCCCTGAGCGATCCGCGCTTGACGCATGGATGAAACGGCGCCGCGTGCCTTGTCACGCGGCGCCGTTTTTCATTCCGGCAGCGGCGCGCACCGCCCGCGCAATTGGGCCACAATGGAGAACGCCCGAACGCGCTCAAGGAGCCTGCCGTGACCGCACACCTGCCGCCCAGCGACGAACTCGACCCGCGCCTCATCGAATTCGCACGAGAAGTGTTCGATACCGCACGCCGTGGCGAAGCCGCCACGCTCGCCACGCTGATCGACCAGGGCTTGCCGCCTGATCTGCGCAACGAAAAAGGCGATAGCCTCGTGATGCTGGCGAGCTATCACGGCCATGCGAATGCGGTGCGCGCGCTGATCCAGCACGGCGCCGATCCCGACCTGCGCAACGACAATGGCCAGACCCCGCTCGCGGGTGCCTGCTTCAAGGGCTACACGGAAGTGATCAGCGCGCTGCTCGACAACGGCGCCGATGTAGAAGGCGCTTCGCCCGACGGCCGCACGGCGTTGATGATCGCGGCCATGTTCAATCGCGTCGATATCGTCGATCAACTGCTCTCGCGCGGCGCAAACCCGCGCGCGCAGGATGGCTCGGGCAACACGGCGTTCGACGTCGCCAACGGCATGGGCGCCACCGACGCCGCCGCCAGGCTCGCGCATGTGAGCGGCAGGACGGCCTGATCTGCGTGCGCGCCGCCCTTCCCTGGTGACAGTCCTGGTTTGCATACCAGCCACTGCCAGGCGACGCTACACCTGTAGGCCGCGTATGCGGCACGTGTATTGCTCTGACAGCTTATGTAACCCGTGATATTGTTGGGTTACCGGAGTCGTAGCGCACAAGTGCCCGTCAATCGAACTCTGTCACCTTCGCGAGCGTCGCCATGAGTGATGTACGCCACCATCTGAGTCCGCGCGACCGCGTGGAATTGCTCTGCTGGCTCACCTGCGGGAGCCTCGGAGCGTACTATCTCAACGAATCCTGGCCCAATGCGGCCTTCCACGTGCAGGCGGCCCACAAGTGGCTCGACCGTCACGCGCGAGAGGCCGACTGGCTCGCCATCGCGCGGCTCACCGCCGTCGCGCAGGAAATCGCCAAGCAGCACGCCTGGTTTGTGGACGCCACCTGGGCGCGCGACGCGGTCGAGGAAATTCTCGACACGGACGACCTCAACTATCAGGCCAAGCTGGTGCTTCAGGTGCTCAAGGATTGCGAGCAGGCGCTCGCCGACCGGCGCGCCGCAGATTGACGCCCACCCGCTCGAAGTAAGCCTGCCGAAGTAAGCCTGCTTAAGCCGCCGCACGTTTCTCCATCAAACGATGGAGGCGGCGGCATTATCGTCGGACCATACTCTGGAACGCAGCGCCGGCCCCCGCCAGCGCACAGGCCGGAGCGTCCCCATGGTCTCGAAGATCACATCGCCGTTCGTTTCCACGCTCGCGACGTTCGCGCTCTGCGCGTGCGCCACGTCGATCAGCACCGCGGCATGGGCGCAAGGCAACGCGGCCATACCCGGCGCGAACACTGGCAAACCGGTGCAGAAAATCACCCGCACGGATCGCAAACCGCAGCAGATCGCCAAAGTGGCGCGACCCGCGCCGCAATCGCTGCGTTATCTGGTTTCGGACGCGCCCTGACGGACTTCGAAGCGCTTTGGAGTGACGTGGCACCTTGCGCCGTCGTCTGAAACGGCGCAGGGCGCTCACACTTGAATCGAATCGCCGCTACGATTGTGGCGTGGCTTTGGCGTCGGCGTTTGCGCTGGTCTTTGGCGCCCAGCCGTATCCGAGCGCCTTGTAAAGGCTGACGATCTGCGCAAGCTGCTGATCCTGCAACTGCGACTGCTGGATCTGCGCAGCGAAGAGACTGCGTTCCGCATCCAGCACCTCGAGGTAGCTCGTGTAACCGCCCTCGTACAGATCGCGCGACAGCGACGAATACTGCGTGAGCGCCGCCACCTGGCGCGTCGTCGCATCGAGTTGATCGCGCGTACGCGCTACGCCAACCAGCGCGTTTTCGACATCGGCGAAAGCCTGCTGGATCGTCTGCTCGTAGCTCAGGAGCGCTTCCTGATGCTGCGCTTCGGCTTCATGCACGGAGCCTGCGATTGCACCACCCTGGAAGATCGGCTGCGTGATCGAGCCCGCGAACGACCAGACGCGCGCGGGGCCGGTCCAGAGCCCGGAAAGCGCCGTGCTGGCCGCCCCGAATAGCCCCGTGAGCGAGATATCCGGGAAATACTGCGCCCGCGCCGCGCCAATCGACGCATTCGCGGCAATCAGCGACTGCTCGGCCTGAAGAACGTCGGGCCGGCGCTCCAGCAAGGTCGACGGCAGGCCGGCCGGAATCGCCGGCGCGGACAGTTCGGTGATGGCCTTGCCGCGCGCAATCGGCCCCGGATTCTGGCCGAGCAGCAGCGAAATCGCATCCTCCTGCTGCGCGATCTGCTGCTGGATCGAAAACACCGACGCCTGTGCGGATTCGTACTCGGACTTCGCCTGGCTCAACTGCAGTTGTGAAACCACGCCGCCCTTGAAACGCTCTTCGAACAGACTCACGGAGCCTTCGCGGCTCTTGAGCGTTTCGCCGGCAATCGTCAGTTGATTGTCGAGATCGCGCAGTTGCAGATAGCTGGTCGCCACATTGGCAATCAACGCGATGCGCGTCGCCTGCTGCGCCGACTGGGTGCCGAGATAATCGGCGCGCGCGGCTTCCGTCAAACGCCGCAGCCGCCCGAACAGATCGAGCTCCCAGGAAGCCACGCCCTGCAACTGCACCTGGTTGCCGACCAGCGGCGGATAGCCGGGAGCCGGCACGCCGCGACTGCGCGAGCCGCCGAAATTCGCGTTGATCTGCGGGAACAGACCCGCGCGCGTCACGACATAGCGGCCGTAGTATTCCTCGACGCGCGCCGCCGCGATGCCCAGATCCTTGTTCTGGGCGAGCGCCTTTTCGATCAGGTCGTCGAGCACAGGATCGTTGAACTGCTTCCACCAGTCGATCGACGCATCGACAGCCTCGCCGTTCGCGGAGGCATAACGCCAGGTCGCAGGCGTATCGACCGTCGGGCGATGGTAGTCCGGCCCCACCGCGCAGGCCGCGAGGCACAGCACGCCCGCGGCGATCGAGGTCGGACGCCAGGCCGAACGCATTACACGCTTGAGTGTCGGGTTCATGGCTTCAACCCTCCTGCGCGGGCGGCGCCGCCGGCGGCGACAAGGGCTTTTCCGCCTTCGGCTTCTTGCGGGACGACAAGGTTTCGAGACCCCAGAAGAACATCGGAATAAAGAACAGTGCGATCAACGTCGCGCCGAGCATGCCGAAGATCACGCCCGTGCCGAGCGAGCGACGGCTCGCCGCCGATGCGCCACTGGCGATCGCGAGCGGCACGCAGCCCAGGATGAACGCGAGCGAGGTCATGATGATCGGCCGCAAACGCAGTTTGGCCGCCGCGAGCGCCGCGTCGTACGGCGACATGTTTTCCTTCTCGCGCATTTCCACCGCGAACTCGAAGATCAGAATGGCGTTCTTCGCCGCCAGCGCGATCAGCACGGTCAAGCCGATCTGGAAGTACACGTCGTCTTCCATGCCGCGCATGAGGATGCCGATCAGCGCACCGAACAACGCAAACGGCACCGCCAGCAGCACGCCAATCGGCAGCGACCACTTCTCGTACTGCGCCGCGAGAATCAGGAACACCATCAGCAGTGCGAACGCAAATACCATCGCCGCCGTGGAGCCCGCCTTCTTTTCTTCGTAGGCCTGACCGCTCCACTCGTAGCTATAACCGTCGCCGAGCGTCTCCTTCGCGATTTCCTCCATCGCCGCGATGGCCTCGCCCGAGCTATGACCAGGAGCCGCGTCGCCGCTGATCTTGGCTGCGGGGAAATTGTTGAAGCGGTTGACGATGTCGGGACCGGGCACAAAACGCACCGTCGCCACGGCCTTGATCGGCACCATGTCGCCCGTGCGGTTACGCACGTAGAGCTGCTGGATGTCGTCGGGACGCGTGCGGTACTGCGGCTCCGCCTGCACGATCACCTGAAACAGGCGGCTGCCCTTCGGGAACTGGCTCACATAGGACGAACCGAACATCGTCTGCAGTGCCGAATAGACGTCCTGAACCGGTACGCCCATGGTTTCCGCGCGCTCGCGGTCCACCTCGACCAGCAACTGACGCGAATTCGTGTTGATGGTCGAATTCACGCTGCGCAAGGCCGGGTTCTGGCGCGCCTTGGCAATCATCGCGCGAACCTTCTGCTCCAGTTGCTGATAGTCGCCTTCGCCCGTGCTCTGCAGCCAGAACTCGAAGCCGCCCGTCGTGCCCAGACCTGGAATCGACGGCGGATTGAGCGGCACCACCGCGCCCTCCTTGAAGGTCGAGAAATACTTCGACGCATCGCGGATCAGGTCTTGCGCGGAACCATTCTTGCCGCGCTCGCCAAAGCCCTTGAGCGTGATAAAGAGCGTGCCCGCGTTCGACTTGTACTGCGAATCGATCAGGCTGAAGCCGATCGGCGCGGCCACCGAACTCACGGCGGGCTGCTTCGCGAACCAGTCCTCGGCCTTCTTCGACAGATCGCCGGTACGGTCCAGACTGGCCGCGTCGGGCATCACGACCGCGCCCAGCAGATAGCCCTGATCCTCAACCGGCAGGAACGACGAGGGAATCGACTTGAACAGCACGCCCGTCGCCACGATCATCACGACGATCAGGCCGATCGACATCACCACACGGCGGATCGCGGTACGCACCCAGCTGGCGTAGCCTTCCGTGAGTTTTTCGAACTTCTCGTTGAACCAGCGGAAAAAGCGGTTCTTCTTCTGCTCGCCCGGTTTAAGCAGGATGGCGGCCAGCGCCGGCGAGAGCGTCAGCGCGACGATACCCGAGAGCACCACCGACACCGCAATTGTCACGGCGAACTGCTTGTAGAGCTGCCCTGTGATGCCCGAAAGAAACGCCACCGGAATGAACACCGCCAGCAGCACCAGCACGATCGCGACCACCGGCCCGCTCACTTCGTCCATCGCGCGCTTGGCGGCCTCGCGTGGCGGCAGCTTGAACTCGCTCATATTGCGCTCGACGTTTTCGATCACGACGATCGCATCGTCCACCACGATACCGATCGCCAGCACCATGCCGAAAAGCGTGAGCATGTTGATCGAAAAGCCGAACGCCTCCATGCCGATAAACGCGCCGATGATCGACACCGGCACCGCGAGAATCGGCACGAGCGTCGCGCGAAAACTCTGCAGGAAGATGAACACCACGATAATCACGAGAATCACCGCGTCGCGCAACGTGTGCACGACTTCGCCGATGGATTCGCGCACGAACTCGGTCGTATCGAGCGCAACCTCGTATTTGAGGCCCGGTGGGAAGTTCTTCGACAACTGATCGAGCGTCTGGCGCACCTGCTTGGCCACCTGCAGCGCGTTGGCGCCAGGCTGCTGGTAGACGGCGATCAGCGTGGCGGTCTTGCCGTTATAGCGGCCGCGCAGCGAATAATCTTTCGCGCCCAGTTCCGTGTGGCCGATGTCCTTGATGCGCACGATAGCCGCATCGCCCGACGCCGCGCGCAGGATGATGTTGTCGAACTGCGATGGCTCGGTGAGCCGCCCTTTGGTGGCTACCGGGAAGGTTTGCTGCACGGGGGAATCGGTTGGAGACTGCCCTAATCGCCCGGCGGAAAACTGCTGGTTCTGCGCACTGATGGCGTTCTGCACGTCGGCCACCGTAATACCCAGGCGCGCCATGCGATCGGGCTTGATCCACACGCGCATCGCATAGTCCGCCGAGCCGAAGATGCTCGCCTGGTTCGCGCCCGGAATACGCTTGAGCGCGTCGAGCACATAGACGTTGGCGTAATTCGCCACATAGGACTGGTCGTAGGCGTTATCCGGCGAATAGATCGCAATCACCATCATGAACGCCGACGATCGCTTCTGCACCGACACGCCCTGCGCCGTCACGGCATCGGGCAGCGTGGGCAGCGCCAGGTTCACGCGGTTCTGCACGTCCACCTGCGCGAGCGAAGGATCCGTGCCGATGTTGAAGTACACGGTCAGCGTCATGTTGCCCGTCGAGGAACTCGACGAGTTCATGTACATCATGTTGTCGGCGCCGTTGACCTGCTGCTCGATCGGCGCGGCCACGTTCTGCGCGACGACGTCCGCGCTCGCGCCCGGATAGGTGGCGCTCACCGTGATCTGCGGCGGCGAGATATCGGGAAACTGCGCGATCGGCAGGTTGAGCAACGACACGAAGCCCGCGACCACGAGGATGATCGACAGCACCGACGCGAAAATCGGGCGGTCGATAAAGAAGTGAGAGAACTTCATCGCTCAACCTCCCGCTGCGGACGAGAGGGTCACGTCCACGCGGCGGGACTTGTCAGCCGGGTCGGAAGCGATCACGCGCGCGGGCTTGCGCATTTCGATGCGCGCGTCCTGCACGCCCGCGACAATGAGCGCCGAGCGCACGGTGTCGGCGCGCGCATGAGCGAGCCGTTCGTTCTGCGCGGCGGAGCCGGTCGAATCGGTGTAGCCGGAGATCACCACGCGCGTAGCGGGCGACGCGGCAAGACGTTGCGCCACAGCCGCGAGCGCCATGGCCGATTGCGGGTCGAGACTCGCGCTGCCGCTCTTGAAGTACAGCGGCGTGGGTCCGGCGGCGGCGTTGGCGGTAGCGCCGCCGCCCGTCGCACCGCCGGATGCTGCGGCAGTGGCATTGCCGCCATTCGCCGCTCCCTCGCTAGCGCCACCAGAGTTCGCAGCGGCGGCACCAGGCGCGGCACCGCCAGCCGCACCGCTGGCCCCGCCACCCGCCTGCGCCTGCACCGGATGCGGATTGACGGGCGCGCCCGGCATAAGCCTGAGCGTGTTGTCCACCACCACGCGATCTCCCGCATGCAGGCCCGAACTCACGACCCAGTCGTTACCGTTCCATTCGCCGGTTTCGATCGAACGCTGCTGCGCCTTGTTGTCCTTGTCCACGGTCCATACGAACGCCCCGCGCGGCCCCTGGATCACGGCGTTCTGCGGCACCGCGATGGCGTTCGCGCGATCGGCGCCGCGCAGCTTGATACGCACGAACTGGCCGGGCCGCAGCGTGCCCTTCGGGTTCGGCACTTCGGCGCGGATCAGATAGGTACCAGTCTGTTCGCTTAACGAAGCATCGGCGAAGGCGATACGGCCGGTGAACGGATACGTGCTGCCGTCAGCCAGCACGATGTCGGCTTCCAGCTTGCCGACCTGCGGCAGTTTGAGCGTGCCATTCGACGTCTGCGTACGCAGATTCAGCATCTCGTTTTCCGAGAGCGAGAAGTTGACCCACATGGGATCGAGCTTGGCGACGTAAGTCAGCAGGCTGTTGCTCGCGTCGAGATAGGAGCCGTCCTGCTTCTTCGCGTAGCTGGAAAGCCCCGTGACCGGCGCGGTGATGGTTGTATAGCCCAGATTGAGCTGCGCGCTCGTGACGTTGGCGCGCGCCTGTTCGACCGCGGCCGCCGCGGCCTGCTGCTGGCCGACGGAATCGTCTAGATCCTTCTGGCTCAACGCGTTCTTGGCGACGAGCGGCTTGACGCGATTGAGATTGGCCTGCGCCGTGTCGAGCCGCGCCTTCTGCTGCGCGTATTCGGCGCTCGCCGCGTCGAGCGCGGCCTGGAACGGCTTGCGGTCCATCTGGAACATGACGTCCCCTTGATGAACCATCGAACCTTCTTCGTACACGCGCTTTTCCAGAAACCCACTTACGCGCGCACGGATTTCGACCTGCTGAGAGCTTTCTGTCTGACCGACATAATCAAATACAACCGGGACGTCGCGCAGCGCGACATCCATTACATCGACATTGGCCGGCGGGGGCGCCGATGCAACCGGCGCTTTATCGTGGCACGCAGCAGCCCCGATCACCAAACCCATGGACAAGCACAACCGTGCCACTCGATATCCGCATGCCATGCTTTTCTCCGTTATCGGCGATCTACGCTGGACCGACGAACCCCAGGCGGAGTCCTGCAATACAGGACGCGCTGCGCCGCCTCAAGCTCGGAGCAAATCTTACTGCGTTTCCTCAAGGTGCACGATCACCGTGCCCATTAAAAGGAAGCCATCCTTATTGTTAATCAAGGTTAAATACGGTTGCCGAAATAATCATGCCTTGTGTTGCGCTCAAAGCAATAAATTTGAAGATATGGATTGCAAACATTTTAGATAACTTTGCAACGTGCCAGGCCAGCGACAGATGATGCTCAACGGCCTCGATCCAGTCGGCGGATCGCACCGAACTCCGCGCCCGGCAAGGTGCGGATCAACAGCGCCATCGCATCGGGCACACGGGCACGCTCAAGCTCAACGTGCAGACAGGCCAGTTCGCGGCGACGATCGATATCTATCGTGTGAATGCCCAACGCATCGCCCAGCAGGCCGTGCAACAGGCAACGCGCAAGCTGGGCGTGATGCGTGGCGACGCGCACGACCATCTGCACGGTGACGTGGTGCGACGTTCTGCGCTGTTTAGTCACCGCCACGCGGGGCGCAATTCTATGAGAGGAAGCGAGGTGATGCTGCAGGTGCGATGCCATGTGAACGGGCGCTTTTGTCGCCAGAACTGGCGCGCGCCATGCTGTTGAACATGGCTCGATTCTAGAAAGCCGCGTACAAACGCCGCATAAAGAAAGCGCTGGCGCGCGCCAAAAAAACATAGCGCGCGCCACAAGCTTTAACGAAGACGATGCTGCGTGCGTGTCGGATTGACACCACAGCTTCAGTCGAGCGGACGTCCAGCCGGTTCGCGAATCCAGGGCAGCGCGATCAGCGACACTGCACCACAGCCGATCAGATACCACGCCGGCGCAAGCGGATTGCCAAACAGTTGAATCAGCCAGGTCGCAAAAAACTGCGCGAAGCCGCCAAAGATCGACACACCCACGCAATAGACGATCGACATGCCAGTCACGCGCATCGACTGCGGAAAGAGTTCGGGCAGCATGACGATATTGGGCACCGCCGTGAAAGCGACGATCGCGCCCAGCACCGCCACCACGCCAAGCACGGCCGGCACGGTGGGCACCGAGTGGATCAGCATGAAGGCCGGATAGATCACCACGATCAGCAACACGCGCGATACGCCCAGCACACGCTTGCGCCCGAGCCGATCGGACAGCATGCCCGCGAACGGCGAACACGCCGCCGTCACGAGTGCGGCCACCAGCGCCGCGCTCATGCCCACCGACATCGGCAAGCCGAGGATTCTGATCGCGTAGGTGGACATATAGAACAGCACGATGTAATTCGCCGCCGTGCCGCCGATGGTGGTCAGCACGCCCGCGAACAGCGCGGTGCGATGGTGCGCGAAGATCTCGCGCACCGGGCGCGCGGCCACGGCAACCGGCGTATCGGCGTCGACGGGTTCGGCGTGCTCCAGCGTTTCGTCCAGATGGCGGCGGATATAGACGCCCACCGGCACCACCAGCATGCCGATCACGAACGGCACGCGCCAGCCCCAGCTTTGCAGCGCCGCAGGCGTGAGCGCGGTAGACAACGCCACGCCCAGCAGCGCGCCGCACACCGTATTGAGGCCCTGGCTCACGAACTGCCAGCTGCCGTAGAAGCCGCGCGAACGGTCGTCGGCATATTCGAGCAACATCGCCGTCGAGGCTCCGACTTCGCCGCCCACCGCAAAGCCTTGCACGAGCCGCGCAAAAACGATCAGCGCGGGCGCGGCGAGGCCAATCTGCGCGTAAGTCGGCGCGAACGCGATCAATGCGGAACCCAGCGCCATCAGCCAGAGCGTGAGCGTCATGGCGGCCTTGCGGCCCGCGCGGTCGGCGAATGCACCGATCATCACGCCGCCGATCGGCCGCACGATGAAGCCCACGCCGAAGCTGCCCACTGCCAGCAACAACTGGTTCAGCGCGCCGTGGACGGGAAAGAACAACGTGCCGATGGTGGTCGCGAAGAAGCTATAGACCGTGAAGTCGAAAAACTCCAGGCCGTTGCCCAGCGTGATCGCGGCGATAGCCTTCGCGCGCGAAACACGCGAAGTATGGGCGGGCGCGGCGGCGTCCGGGTCGGTGTGCAGCGTGCTGGCGTTCATCGTGTGTCTCCTCTTCCCTCAGGCAAGGCCCAACGCAAGCGCTTCAGGCGCGCAGGAAGCGCTCGGCGAGTTGCACCCAGTAGGCGGCGCCCGTCGCGAGGCAGTCGTCGTTGAAGTCGTAGCCGGGGTTATGGACCATGCAGCCGCCTTCGCCGTCGCCATTGCCGATGATCAGATAACTGCCCGCGCATTTTTCGAGCAGGAACGAAAAGTCCTCGCTGCCCGTAAGCGGATCGAGATGGTCAATCAGCCCATCCTCGCCGAGCCAGTCGCGCGCGACATCCTGCGCGAAGGCCGTCATCTGCGCGTCGTTCACCAGCACAGGGTAGCGCCGCTGATAGTCGATACGCGCCGTCGCGCCATAGGCGCTTGCCTGCGCGTGCACGAGCGCCGTAATACGCGCTTCGAGCAGATCGCGCACCTCGGGGCGCAGCGCGCGCACCGAAAGCTTCATCTGCGCGGTCTGCGGAATCACATTGGGCGCCTCGCCCGCATGGATCGCGCCGACGGTCACGATGGCCATGTCGAGCGGCGACACGTTGCGCGACACGATGGTCTGCAGCGCGAGGACGACGTTCGCGCACACCACGACCGGATCGATTGCCTTGTGCGGCACCGCGCCATGGCCGCCGCGTCCGTCGATGTCGATGATGACCGTGTCCGACGACGCCATGAACGGCCCGGCGCGAAAGCCCAGCTTGCCGGTCGGAAAGCCCGGCATGTTGTGCATGGCGAACACGGCGTCACAGGGAAAGCGCTCGAACAGGCCTTCGTCGAGCATGCGCTTTGCGCCGCCCAGGCCTTCTTCGGCGGGCTGGAAAATCAGGTGCAGCGTGCCGTCGAACGCACGCGACTGCGCGAGGTGTTTGGCGGCGGCCAGCAGCATCGCCGTGTGGCCGTCGTGGCCGCAGGCGTGCATCTTGCCGGGGATGCGGCTGGCGTAATCGAGGCCGGTGGCTTCGTGGATCGGCAAGGCGTCCATGTCGGCGCGCAGGCCCAGGCGGCGCGTGCCGTTACCTACCTTGAGCGTGCCGACCACGCCCGTGCCGCCCAGCCCGCGGTGCACCTCGTAACCCCATGCCGTGAGTTTTTCCGCGACCAGATCGCCCGTCACGAATTCTTCGAAGCCGAGTTCCGGGTGGGCATGGATCGCATGGCGCAGCGCGATCATTTCCTCTTCGATCGCCGCAATTGCGGGGGGAATCGCCATCGTGTTCATCCTTGGTCTCCTGGAGCGCACTGATTACTGGATGACTCAGGATAATGACGCCGATTTTTCGCCGACAGCCCTAAAATGGTTAGCCCGCCAACCGCAGGTTTTCACCCGGGTTTTCCCTCATGAAGTTCCACCAGTTCCGGGCGCTCGTCGCCATGGCCGATACCGGCAGCATCCGCGCGGCGGCGCGCACGCTCGGCATCTCGCCGGCGGCCGCCACCAAGGCCGTGCGCGAGCTGGAAGCCGAGCAGCAGATCGCCCTCGTCACGCGCAACGCCAACGGCATCGCGTTCACGGAAGCGGGCCAGGCGCTGCTGGTCCACGCGCGCGCGATCGTGCATCAGCTCACGCGCGCCCAGGACGAACTCGACGCGCGGCGCGGCAGCGGTGGCGGCAAGCTGTCGATCGGCGTGACGCCGTGGCTTGCCCTGTCCTTCCTGCCCGACGCTGTCACGCGCTTTCGCGAGCGCATGCCCGGTATGCAACTGGAGTTTTACGAGGGACTCCTGAATATTGTGATGCCGCGTCTGCGCGACGGTACGCTCGACTTTTCGCTCGGCAAACCGGGGCTTGCTTCGCTGCACGCCGAGTTTTCGCAGACGCCGATCTTCGCGACCGAATCCGCCGTGGTCGTGCGCAAGGGCCATCCGCTCGAACACGCGCATTCGCTGGTGGAACTGCAGGAGTGCGACTGGCTGCTCAACTGGGACCCGGCCAGCAAGGAAATGGTCACCGACGACGTGTTCCGCCGTCACGGCCTGCCGCTGCCGCGCACCGTGCATCTCGCGCATTCGTTCGTGGTGGCGATGGGCCTCATCATGAACACCGATATGGCCAGCATCTTCCCCTGGCCGCTGGTCGAAACACGTTTCGCGCGCGACAACCTGCGCGCGCTCACACTCCAGGAAGAAGTGGACCGCACCGTGGTGAGCGTGGTCGCGCGACGCGGCGTGCCGCTTTCGGCCGCCGCCGAATGTTTTCTCGACTGCCTCAAGGATGCGATCCGCGCGGGCGAAGCGTCGCAGGACCCGGAGCGGCGCCGGCTCTATCACTCGCTCGAACTTTTGATCTGACGATTCCCTGTCGTTCTGCGCGCTGTTGTTGCGACCCCACGCTTTGTGCTGACATTTAAATTACAGTCGCATATAAGAATCATTCGCATTATCATTGCGAACTTTCTAACAGCTTGACCCGCGAAGCATGACCTCGACTCCTTCTCCGCCACCGCGCTGAGGGTCGAGCGGATTCGCGCGTCCGCAGAAAACAAAGAGGGGTTTGGATTCGATGTCGTATGCCGCACAGGGGCCGCTCGAGCGCCACATTGGCCGTCGCAACAGCTTGATCAATGCATTGCTCGCGGCGGGTGTCATCGGCATAAGCGGATTGGCCGCCCTGCCCGCGCTGGCCGCCGAGGTGCCGCCGGACACCAGCGCCACCAGCGTCACCAACGCCGCTGAGTCGAAAACCAACGACGCCAAACCCGGCGAACAGCCAGGCCAACAGCCAGGCGAACAGCTCGCCCCGATCAAGATCACCAGCGGCAAGACCCAGGGCTTCGCGCCGAAGAGCGTCGAAACCGGCCAGTATCGCGGCCAGGACGCGCTCGACGTGGCCGCGACCGTCAACGTCGTCACGCGCGACCTGCTGGACGCCCAGGGCGCGACGGGCCTGTTCGACGCCGTGCGCAACGTAGCGGGCGTGTCGCGTCAGCAGTTGAACGGCCTCGCCTACGACAACCTCTCCGTGCGCGGCATCGCGCTCGACAATCGTTCGAGCTTCTACATCGACGGCCTGCTGCCCATCGACAACAACATCTGGATGCCGATGGAGGACAAGGAGCGTGTGGAAGTGCTCAAGGGCGCGTCGGCGCTCTACTACGGCTTCACGGTGCCGGCCGGCATCGTCAACATGGTGATGAAGCGCGCGGGCAACGATCCGGTGACGAGCCTGAGCGTGCTGGGCGATTCGAACGGCTCGATTGGCGCCGCCGTGGACATCGCGCGCCGCTTCGGCCCCGACGACCAGTTCGGCCTGCGCGTGAATGCGATGGACGAGCACGTCGAAACGCCCATCGAAGGCGATCGCGGCTATCGCAAGTTTGTCAGCGCGGCGTTCGACTGGCGCGTCAACAGCCAGCTCAAGCTGCAATACGACCTCGAACACATCGAATCGAAGATCGTCGAGCAGGCCGGCATCGCGCCGCTGGCTGCCGTGAATGGCGTCATCACGCTGCCCGCGATGCCCGACTCGAGCCGCCTGCTCGTGCCCAATAACCGGCCCACCTATGCGAGCGCGACCTCGCAGCTCGTGCGCGCCGATTACGCGTTCAACGACCACTGGAGCGCGAACTTCTCGATCGGCCAGTCGATCACGCGGCGCGACCGCTGGGCCTGGGTGTTCCAGAAGTACAACGTGGCGACGGGAACCGGCACCTTGCAGGGCAGCCAGCAGAACGGCCAGATGTACGAGAACAAGAACGTGCGGCTCGAAGTCAACGGCGACTTCAAGACCGGTCCGTTCACGCACACGGTCACGGTGGGCGGCACACAGAACTGGCTGTTCCAGCCGGACTTCACGACCTATACCTACACGGCGACGCAGAATCTCTACGATCCGGTCGATATCGCCAAACTCACGCGCAGCGCCACCAGCAAGGCGTTTTACGCGCAGCACGTGCGCAACAGCGGTC
>NZ_DASZJJ010000266.1:0-5523 GCF_035948235.1 Paraburkholderia sp.
TTCGCTCTCGCATCCACTAGACTGGACCAGTTGGGCACAGGTGGACAATCTTGGTGGACAACGCTTCCGATCTGATCATCGCCCGCCCTGAGGGCCTCTATTGCCCGCCCGGCGATTTTTATATCGACCCCTGGCGGCCGGTTGAACGCGCCGTCATCACGCACGCGCACGCCGATCATGCGCGCTTCGGCCACGCCCGCTATCTGAGCGCGCAAGCGGGCCTGGGCGTGCTGCTTTCGCGACTGCCCGGCATCAACGTGCAAGGCGTGCCATACGGCGAAGCCGTCGATATCCAGGGCGTGCGGGTGTCGCTGCATCCGGCCGGGCATGTGCTCGGTTCATCGCAGGTGCGGGTCGAACATGGCGGGCGAGTGTGGGTGGCGTCGGGCGACTACAAGGTCGAACCCGATCCGACCTGCGCGCCGTTCGAGCCGGTGCGCTGCGATACCTTCATCACGGAATCGACCTTCGGATTGCCAATCTATCGCTGGGAGCCTTCGCAAACGATCTTCGATGGTATCGATGCCTGGTGGCAGCGCAACGCTGCAGAAGGCCGCGCTTCGGTGCTGTTCTGCTATGCGTTCGGCAAGGCGCAGCGTGTGCTGGCGGGCGTGAATCGCGGCATCGGCCCGATCTTTTGCCACGGCGCCGTCGAGCCTTTGAATCGCGCTTATCGCGAAGCCGGAGTCGATCTGCCGCAGACGCGTCTTGTCAGTGAGATTCCCGCGCGCGACAAGCTTGCGTTCAGCCAGGCGCTGGTGATCGCGCCGCCTTCCGCGCAGGGTAGCGCCTGGATGCGCCGCTTTGGCGACTATAGCGATGCGTTCGCATCGGGCTGGATGCGTCTGCGCGGCACGCGGCGAAGGCGCGGCGTGGATCGCGGCTTCGTGCTCTCGGATCACGCCGACTGGCCGGGGCTGCAATACGCCATCGGTGCGAGCGGCGCGCAGCGCGTGATGGTTACGCATGGCCAGATCGAGCCGATGGTGCGCTGGCTCACGGAGCAGGGGCTCGACGCAGGCGCGTTCGCGACCGAGTACGGCGACGACGCGATCGAAGCCGATGCCGCGCCCATGCCCACGCCCACGCAGGATCAGGACGCGTTGCAATGAAGCACTTCGCCGCGCTATATACCGCACTCGATGCGACCACATCCACCAACGACAAGCTCGACGCCTTGATCGCCTATTTCGCGAGCGCGCAACCCGAAGACGCCGCCTGGGCCGCGTATTTTCTGGCGGGCGGCAAGCCGCGCCAGTCCGTGCCTACCCGGGTGCTGGTCGAGTGCGCGCGCGAACGCGCTGGTTTGCCCGCGTGGCTTTTCGAAGAGTCGTATCAGGCCGTCGGCGATCTGGCCGAGACCATTGCGCATGTCCTGCCGCCCCCCACGCGCGAAACGGAGCTGGGCCTCGCGCAATGGATCGGGCAGCGTGTGCTGACCTTGCGCGGCATCGACGCGAACGTGCTGCGCGAACGTCTGCTCGATTACTGGGAGGAACTGAACTGGGGCGAGCGCTTTCTGCTGACCAAGCTGATTGGCGGCGGTTTTCGCGTGGGCGTGTCGCGGCAACTGGTTGTGCGCGCCCTCGCTCGCGTGGCGGACGTCGATCACAAGCGCATCGCGCAGCGCATGGTCGGCTGGACCGACTCGCGCCAGACGCCCAGCGCCGCGCGCTATCTGCGGCTGATCGCGCCCACCTCCGCAGGCGACGATGTCGATACTCCGCATGAAAGCGATATCGGCCTGCCATACCCGTTCTTTCTCGCTCATCCCTTGCAGGCCGATCCCGCCACACTCGGCGCCGTGTCGGACTGGATCGTCGAGTGGAAATGGGATGGCATTCGCGCGCAACTGGTCAAGCGTGCGGGGCGCATCTGGATCTGGTCGCGCGGCGAGGATCTCGTGACCGAGCGCTTTCCCGAACTCGTGGCGCTGGGTGAGGCCTTGCCGGACGGCACCGTGATCGACGGGGAGATTCTCGCGTGGGAGCCGGATGCGCCAGCGCCACTGCCGTTCGCGCGTCTGCAGCCGCGTATCACGCGTAAATCGCTGACGAAGAAAGTGCTCAGCGACTCGCCAGCGGCGCTGCTCGCGTACGACCTGCTCGAAGCGCAAGGGCAGGATCTGCGCACGGAGCCGCTCATACAACGGCGCGCGCGGCTCGAAGCGCTGGCGCAGTCGCTGGCGGTCCAGACGGAGCCGGGCGTGCCGGACTTGTTGCGCGTATCGCCGCTCGTCAAGGCGGCGAGCTGGGCCGAACTGGCCCAGCTGCGCGAGCAAAGCCGCTCGCGCGGCGTGGAAGGCCTGATGCTCAAGGCGGGCACGTCGCTGTATGGGGTGGGGCGCACCAAGGAAGCGGGCACCTGGTGGAAGTGGAAGATCGAGCCGTATGCGATCGACGCGGTGCTGCTCTACGCGCAGCGCGGTCACGGAAGGCGCGCCAGCCTCTATACGGATTTCACCTTTGCCGTCTGGGACGAAACCGATGGCGTGCGCACGCTGGTGCCCTTCGCGAAGGCGTATTCGGGACTCACCGACGAGGAAATGCGCAAGGTGGATGCCGTCGTGCGCAAGACCACCATCGAGAAGTTCGGTCCCGTGCGCAGTGTGACGCCAACGCTCGTGTTCGAAATCGGCTTCGAAGGGATTCAGGCAAGTCCACGTCATAAATCGGGCATTGCGGTGCGCTTTCCGCGCATGCTGCGCTGGCGTACCGATAAATCCATCGAAGACGCCGATACGCTCGCCATGTTAAAAGGATTCCTTAACGATTCGATGGGCGAGGCGCAGGCATGAATGCGCCGCGTGGGCGTCGTATTCCGCGCACCCAGGCAGCCCAGGCCAGACTGGACGCCGCTGCGGCCGAAGCCTTCAAACCCGGGCCATTCGAATACGACGCCGCGCTCGCGGGCACGCCGATCGAACAGCGCATCGCGCAGTGGTTCGACGCACGCGGCTGGCGGCCCTTCGATTTCCAGCAGGAAATCTGGCGCGAAATCGCGCGTGGCGCAAGCGGGCTCCTGCACGCAACGACGGGCGCGGGCAAAACGTGGGCGGTCTGGATCGGCGCGCTGGCGGCCTATGCGGGCGCGGCAGACGCCTCGCGGCGCAGCACTTTGCCTGCGCCCCTAACGGTCCTCTGGATCACACCGATGCGGGCGCTCGCCGCCGATAGCGCGCGGGCCTTGCAGTCAGCCGTGCAAGGACTGAACGTGCCCTGGACGGTCGGGCTGCGCACCGGCGACACGTCATCCGCCGAGCGCGCACGGCAGAATCGCCGCATGCCGTCGGCGCTGGTTACGACGCCCGAAAGCCTGTCGCTGATGCTCACGCGCGCGGACGCACAGGCGTCGCTCGCGCATGTGCGGCTCGTGGTCGTCGACGAATGGCATGAGTTGCTGGGCAACAAGCGCGGCACCCAGACGCAACTGGCACTCGCGCGTCTGGCGCACTGGCGGCCCGGGCTACAGGTGTGGGGATTGTCGGCCACGCTCGGCAATCTCGCGCTGGCGCACGATGCGCTGTTGCATTCGGTACGTACGCCGCGCGTGATTGTGCGCGGCGCGCAGCCCAGGACGCTGATCGTCGATACGCTGATTCCAGACACCATCGAGCGCTTTCCCTGGGGCGGGCATCTCGGTACGCGCCAGGTCGGCGCAGTCGCGGATGAAATCGATCATGCGCAAAGCTCGCTCGTCTTCACGAACACGCGCTCGCAGGCGGAGATCTGGTATCGCGCCCTGCTGGAACGGCGCGCCGATTGGGCGGGCGTGATCGCGCTGCATCATGGTTCGCTCGACAAGGAAGTGCGCGACTGGGTTGAATCGGGCCTGAAAAACGGCCTGCTCAAAGTGGTCATTTGCACCTCTAGCCTCGACCTGGGCGTCGATTTTTTGCCGGTGGAACGCGTATTCCAGATCGGTTCGCCCAAGGGCGTTGCGCGCCTGATGCAGCGCGCGGGCCGCTCGGGTCACGCGCCGGGCCGCGTCTCGCGCGTCACGATCGTGCCGACGCACGCGCTCGAACTGGTCGAGGCGGCGGCCGCGCGCTGGGCCATCGAAGGCGCACGCATCGAAGGTCGCGATATGCCGCTCAAGCCGCTCGACGTGCTGGTGCAGCATCTCGTGAGCGTGGCCATCGGCGGCGGGTTCACGCGCGAGGCGATCTACGATGAAGTGCGTACCGCCTACGCCTATCGCGATCTTACCCAGGACGAATTCGACTGGGCGCTGGCCTTCGTCGAACGCGGCGGCACGTCGCTCGCGGCCTATCCGGACTTCCATCGCGTAGTCGCCGACGCCGATGGCGTCTATCGCGTGCCGCGCGAGGAACTGGTGAAGCGGCATCGCAACAACGTCGGCACGATTGTTGCGAATGCAACCATCAATGTTGCGTACCTGACCGGTGGCCGCATCGGCGCGATGGAGGAGTCGTTTATCTCGCGCCTTAAGCCGGGCGACGTCTTTACATTTGGAGGACGCTCGCTCGAACTCGTGCGTGTGCGCGACATGACGGCCTATGTGAGGCGCGCGACGTCTTCGCGTGGCGCGATGCCGCAATGGGCGGGCAGCAAGATGCCGTTGTCGTCCGAACTTGCCGATGCCGCGCTCGTCATGCTGGCCCGCGCGAACGACGGCATTTACGACGAACCTGAAATGCGTGCGATCAAGCCGCTGCTCGATCTTCAGGCGCGTTGGTCGGCGTTGCCGGGGCCCGGCGTGCTGGTTGCGGAACGCGTGCGTTCTCGTGAAGGCCACCATTTTTTTTGCTATCCGTTTGCGGGGCGCATGGCGCATATCGGGCTCGGTTCGCTGATCGCCTGGCGCGTCGCGCGCGATCAGCCGAGCACGTTTTCGATTTCGATGAACGACTATGGATTCGAATTGTTGTCAGCGCAACCGTTTGACTGGCAGGCGTTGATTGAAGCGGGCCTGTTTTCGCTGGACAATCTCGAACACGACATTCTCGCAAGCCTGAACGCGTCCGAACTCTCCGCGCGACGCTTCCGCGAGATCGCGCGGGTTTCAGGGCTGGTTTTTCAGGGTCATCCTGGCCAGCAGAAAAGCGCGCGCCAATTGCAGGCGTCGAGCAGCCTGTTTTACGAGGTATTCCGCAAGCACGAC
This sequence comes from Paraburkholderia sp., assembly GCF_035948235.1. Lineage (GTDB taxonomy): Bacteria > Pseudomonadota > Gammaproteobacteria > Burkholderiales > Burkholderiaceae > Paraburkholderia. Next base: position 5,125 of record NZ_DASZJJ010000266.1, read on the forward strand.
AGCAGCAATCTGCTGCTCGAACAGGCGGACCGCGAGGTCATGTTGCAGGAACTCGAACTGCAGCGCATGCGTGCCGCGCTCGTGCGTATGAACGAGAGCCGCCTGGTGCTGACGCAACCGAAAAAGCCCACGCCGTTCGCCTTTCCGTTGATCGTCGCGCGCCTGCGCGAAAAAGTGACGACCGAGAAGTTGGCCGACCGCGTCGAGCGCATGCTCGCCGAACTCGAAAAGGCTGCACAACGTCGCGGCGTCGAGGATAAACATGATTGCTGAAACGCTGACGATAGACGTGCAGGGGCACCCGCTGACACTTTCCGCGTGGCGCGCCGCGTTTGATCCCGTCCTCAAAAGCCTGTTCGTTGCGGACGTGCATCTGGGTAAGGACGCCGTGTTTCGCGC